>CAKUMG010000019.1 GCA_934667465.1 uncultured Actinoplanes sp.
AGCGACCGGGAGATCGCAGAGTTGCGTCGCGACGTGCTCGGCGAGCTGCACCCGCTCCATGCCGCACCGGGCACGCTGCGCGGCGAGCTGGGCACCCTTGCCCGTGACCACGGCGTCGAGGTCAACGAGGGCCGCAACACGGTGCATCTGTCCGCCGGGCACCTCGAAGGAATGTTCCAGGTGCAGCGGTACTTCGGTGACGGCGTGGAGCACACGCCGCTGGGCACCGCCCTGGCGGCCGAGGGCGTCGATCCGGCCTTCGTCGCCTCGCTGGCCACCGACCCCGATCTGTCCGACGGCACGGGGGACACGGTATCCCCGCACGGCGCCACCGAGAACCTGAACCGGGACGAAGTCGTGACGCTCGTCCACCGGTGGGCCGTCTCGCACGAGAAGGAGAACCGCTCATGACACGAGGATTCGCCGGACGTACGGCGGTGGTGACCGGCGGTGCCCAGGGCATCGGCTGGGCGGTCGCCGACCGGCTCGGCGCCGAGGGGGCCCGCGTCGTCATCTTCGACAAGAGCGCCGAGCACGGAAAGGCGGCGGTCGCGGCGTGGCAGGAGCAGGGACGCGACGTGGCACTGACCGTCGGCGACGTGCTGGACGAATCGGCGGTCACCGCGGCGTTCACCGTGCCGCCGGGCTGGGAGACGCCGACGCTGCTGGTCAACCTCGCGGCGGGGTTCGTCTTCAAGGGCGTCCTCGAGGCCACCGCGGAGGACTGGCGGGGCGCGCTGGAACCGACCATCATCGGTCTCTCCCTGGTGACCCGGCAGTTCGTCGCCGGCCTGCCGGAACGTGACGCCGATGCCGCCGTCGTCAACATGGCTTCCATCTCGGCGCACATCTCGCAGAGCGGCTATCTGACCTACAACACCTCCAAGACAGCGGTACTGGGCTTCACCCGGTGTACCGCCGAGGAGCTGGCGCCGCGGGGAATCCGGGTGAATTCCGTCAGCCCCGGCACCGTGTGGAACGCGAACAACGAACGCTTCCACCGCGAGGCGCTGGGGCTCGACCGTGCCGCCGCGGAGGCAGCCCCGGAGCACGGCGGGAAGTTCCTGCTCAAGCGTTTCGCGGATCCGGCGGAGGTTGCCGGTCCGATCGCGTTTCTGCTCTCCCGCGAGGCCAGCTACATCACGGGGACCGATCTCGCCGTCGACGGCGGATACCTGGCGGTCTGATCTGTGATCGACCTGCATACGCACCACTACCGGTGCGGGCACGCCACCGGTACATTGCGCGAGTACGTCACCAGGGCCCTCGACCTTGGCGTGACGGTGCTCGGGCTCTCCGACCACACCCCGTGGTTCGCGGAGGCCGAGGATCACTTCATCCCGCAGGTCGCCATGGCGAAGACGGAGTTCGGCTCGTACGTGGCCGAGGCGCTCGCCCTGCAGGAGGAGTTCGCCGGCAGCATCGAGATCCTGGTGTCGACCGAGGCGGACTACTTCGGTGGCCGGATGGACGCGTATTCCGCGGAGCTGAGCAGGTATCCGCTCGACTACGTCATCGGGTCGGTGCATATGTTCGAGGGCCGGGACATCTTCGACCCCGCCCGATGGGTGACGGTCGAGCCGGACCAGCTGGCTGCCGTCAAGGGACGCTACTTCGCGCAGATCGCCGAGTGCGCCAGGTCGGGCATGTTCCGGGTGCTGGGGCACATCGATGCGCTGAAGGGCAATTATCCACGGCTCGCCGACGTGCCCGCCCCGGCAGCGGCCGACGACATGCTCCGGGCGATCCGCGATGCCGGTGCTGTCATGGAGATCAACACCTCCGGGGGTACGAAGATGCACGGCGGCTGGTATCCGGAGCCGGACCTGCTCGAGCGTGCGTACTACTTCGGCGTCCCCGTCACCTTCGGCTCCGACGCCCATGTCCCGGAGCGGATCTGCGATCAGTACCCGGAGGTCGTGCGGCTCCTCGACGACATCGGCTTCCGTACCTGGACGGTCTTCCGCAGGGGCGAGGCCCGCAGTCTGCCCCTGACTTGAACGGACGGTGGAATGGACATTCTGGTGGGTGGGGCCTCGGGCTCCGTGAGTGGCGAGCTGTGCCGCCGGCTGGACCGCCCCGGCATCCGGGTGACCCGGCTGAGCCGGCGGTCCGGGCAGGTCGCATGGACCATCGGCGCGGAGCCCCCACCCGCGGTGCTGCGGCGGCACTGGGACGTCATCGTCAACAGCGTCGCCGACACCCGCTGGGGGCTCTCCCCTCAGCAGGCCTTCGCCGCGAACGTGACGACGACGAGCGAGCTGCTGTCCCTCGCCGGCCCCGGAACGCACGTCATCCAGTTGTCCACGTTCGGCGTCGAGGGGCGCGACGAGGTGGCGGAACCGGAAGAGCCGGAGGACTTCCACAACACGTACGAATGGTCCAAGGCCCGGGCGGAGAGGGTCGTCCGGGAGAATCACCCCCGTGCCGACATCGTCCGGCTGCCCGTCATCACCGGGCGGCGGTCGGACGGGCACATGGATCGGTTCGGCGGCTTCTTCAGCGTCCTGCGGGGGCTGTGCTCGGGCGCCATCCCGGCCCTGGTGGGCGATCCCGGGGCGTACCTCGACTTCGCCTCGACCGACGACACCGCCGCGATGATCGACGACTTGATCACCGCTGGTCCGCCGCCCTCGACCCGCTTGTCGATCCTGGGCGGCGGACCGGCGGCGCTGCGGCTGGGGGCCGCGATGGAGGCAGCGGTCCGGGGTGTGAACGAGTGGCGGACCGCGATCGGCATCCCCGCGCTCGAGATCCCGCCCTACATTCCCCCGGGCACGTGGGACCGGTTCTACCTGCCGTTCGCCCGGCAGCACCTCTCCCCGGGCCAGCTCGCCACCGTGGAGTCGTACGCCATGTTCCGCCCGTACTTCCGGCGCAGTCACACACTGGCCGTGACACATCGGGTCCCCGACCCCACGGAGTCCATCGTCAAGTCCTTCCATGGGTGGGCAGCCCAGCATCCCGCGGCCGCCCGGCGGATTCCGCGGCCGTGGAGTCTGATCGGGTGAGCGGGCCCGGACGAGGGCGCCCGCCCTCGTCCGGGCCGCGTTCAGCCGGCGGAGGACTCGGTCAGCAGCCCGGGGTTGTCCGCCCAGAACGTCCGGGCCTCGTCCCGTGAGCGCCCCAGCATGTGCGGCGGGTGATAGGCCTCCAGCCGCCGGGTCAGACCGGCGAGGTCGAGCTCCTGCTCGAAGAATCCCGCCACCACCGGGTGGGGTGCCATTCCCGGCAGCGCCTGCTCGGACAGGGCAGCGCGCAGGCGGCTCCGCACGAAGCTGCTGACCCAGTCGCCGACGAGGTCCTCGGCGCGGTCCAGGTGGTAGTACGACCTTTCGACGAGCACCGTCCGGACGGTGTGGTGGAAGGAGCGGACCGTGGCGTGCAGCGCGTCCATGATCGCGGCCGGTCCGGGCAGGCCGTCCAGGTCGATGACGGAGTCGACGTCGAAGAAGCCGCCGTCGAGCGCGGCGTTCTGCGGCTGGCACATGTTGCCGGTGCGGCCCGATGCCGGTGTGGTGGGTACCATCCCGATGAGGAGCAGCCGCGCCAGGAAGCCGCTCCAGCTGTCGATCAGGCGAGCCGGATCGACGATCTTTCGCAGCTCTGCCATCCGCGCACCGGGAGACCCGGCCGGCAGCACATAGTTGAGCGCTGTCGCCCGGGTCGGCAGCCCGGGGTAGTAGGCGATGAGCACACCGAGCCCGTTACGCAGCGTGGGCTCGAGCTGGTCGAGGGCCGTCCGGGACAGCCGTGCCGCGATCTGGTGGGTGACCCGCTCGCCGGTCTCGGCGGAATGCCGGAGGACGGCCAGGGGATAGGGAACCGGAGCGGGCGAGCCGAACGCCGCGAAGTGGCGCCGGTGGATCGCGAGCGCCGCAGCAGCCTCCGCCCGCGCCTCGTCGAGGCTGACCGCGCAGGGCACCTTGCGTTCGATGGAGGCGAAGTGCTCGGCGGTCCGGCGGGGCTCCGACGGATTCGACACCGAGACCTCCTCGCTCACCCGCTGGAGGAGTTCGCCGAAGTCGCCGGCGAGCGGCTCCGATCCCTTGACGGCCACCACGCCACGCTTACCCGCCCGACGCAGATAGAAGCCGCGATGGTGGCGTGGCGGCCGGAAGCTCTCCTCCCTGGTGAACGCCCAGCACGACACCGGTACGGGTATCTCCCGGAGCAGGCGCGGAAGCGTGTCCAGCGCCCACTCCGGAACGGCGGCATGCAGAGCAGGATCCAGCGAAGGCGCGAAGGTCTCCTCAACGGCGGTCATCGGCTCACTTCCGTCGGCGGGATGGTCTGGTTGCCGCACCGTTCAGGACCGGAGGTGGGCGACGTCGCCGAGCAGGACCACCTGCCGGTTGTGGAAGAAGTCGTCCTCGCGCAGCGTGGTGATGCTGCCGGAAGGGGCTCGCAGGTTCACGTATCCCAGCGATGCGATCGGCATGCCGATCCACGCCGCGACGACGAAGGTGAGTGCGAACCCGTGGGTCGAGATCACCTGGTACTCGGCGGGGCTACGCAGGATGTCCTCCATCGCGGCATAGACGCGCTCGGCGAACACCAGCTTGGTCTCGGCGCCTTCCACCCCTTCCTCGTGTCCCATCCGATCGCCCTGCGCCGGCGGCACGAGGAAACGCTCGTCCAGCCAAGCCTGCGGCCGGCCCTCGGCGACGCCGTACGACTTCTCACGCAGCCGTTTGTCCGCCACGGGCTGCACGCCGAGCCGCCCGGCCACCGCCTCGGCGGTCTGCCAGGCACGGCGCAGATCGGAGGAGTAGAGCTCCACCTCGGCCCCGGCGGGAATCCGGTCCCGCAACGCGCCGGCCACTGCCTGCGCCGCTTCCTCCCCCGCGGGGGTGAGGACGGAGTCGTGCCAGCCGCCGACGATGTCCTCGACGTGATGGGTGGCCTCGGGGTGGGCGATGACATAGAGGGTACGCACCGGGCGTGGGCCTTTCTTGCCGTTTCGGATCAGGGAAGTGACAGCTCGAGGACCAGCAGGCCCCAGATCAGCCGCGCATGGTCCCGCCCGGTGGCATGTTCCGCCAGCACGGTACGAACGGCCCGTTCGTCGAGCAGGCCGGAGGTGCAGAGCCGCGGGCGGGCCAGGACATCGTGAGCATACGTCCACAGCGGACGCCCCGGCGTCAGGTACTCGGCGACGGGGAACGTGAACGGTTGCTTGTCGCGTTGCCGCACCGAGGGCGGGATGAGGTCGTGACCCGCGTCCCACAGGATCCGTTTGCGGTGTGGCCCGTCGACTTTCCACATGTCGGGCGTGGTACGTGCGAAGCGGGTGACAGCCGGCTGACAGTAGGGGACCCGCGCCTCGACGGCGTGCGCCATCGAGAGGTGGTCCAGCTTGCGCAGGTTGAGCCCGGGCAGCTTGTGGATGCGGTCGAACTCGAGGATCCGCTCGACCCGGCCGCGCTCGCTGGGGGCGGCCAGCAGTTCCCGCGCGCGCCGGCGGCTGCTGCCCCGGGAATCGACGTGCGCCCGGTAGCCCTCGGTGTAGAGCGCCCGGTACTCCGTCTCGGGAACCAGGGACAGCCGGTCCAGGTAGCGCTCCGCCCAGTCGTCGCCCGTGGCGCCGAGTGCTGTGGAGTAGCGACGGTAACCGCCGAACTGCTCGTCCGCGCCGTCGCCGGTGAAGCACACCCGGAACCCGGCCGCGGAGATCTCCCGGAAGAGCACGTACGCGCTGAGGGCATGCGGTGTGGCGTTCGGTGCGCCCAGCGCCGCCACCACGGCGGGCAACAGCTCCGGGACATCGGCCTCCCTGATCTCGGCCGTCTCCATGGTGATTCCGGCCCGCTCGGCGGCGTCCCGGGCGTACTCGTGCTCGGCCCAGGAGAAGCGGCCCTCGTGGGACACGTGGAAGGCGGTGACATCGCTGCGGCGCTCGCGCAGCATGGTCGCGAGGATGCTCGAGTCCAAGCCGCCCGAGAGCTGCAGCGCGATCTTCGCGGGCTGTCCCGACATGGCGGTGACCTCGTGCGTCAGGAGCTCGCGCAGGCCCGCCGGGGTCCGTTCGTACGCGTCCCGGGGGTGGTGCTGTCCGGCATCGCCGTGCACGACAACCGTGCTGCCGTCGGCTACGAGGCGCTCACCCGGGCGTAGCGCGGACACCCCCGTGTAGGGGGAGGTGCCGTTCGGCAGGCACTGCCAGTTGAAGTACTCGTCGATCGCGGTGGGGTCCAGGTCCGGTGGGGCCTTGCGGAGGGCGGTGAGGCCCGTCAGCTCGGAGGCGAACACCAGGCCATCGCCGGTGGGCGCGTAGTAGAGGCTCTTGACGGCGAGCGGGTCACACCACAGCTTAAGCCGGCGGGGGCCGCGCAGATCCATGATCGCGATGGCGAACATGCCCTCCAGCCGCTCGGTGAACCGGTCGCCGTACATCTCGTAGTACGGGACGATCACCGATCCGTCCGAATCACCGTCCACCCGCACGCCGTGCCGGGCCAATTCGGCGCGGACGGCCCGGAAGTTGTAGATCTCTCCGTTGAACACGGCATGCACGGTCCGGGCGGCGTTGCCGAACGGCTGGGTCCCGCTGGCCGGGCCCTGAATGGCGAGCCGGTTGCAGCCCAGTCCCCACTCCGTCCCCGTGACGTGCCGCTGCTGGTCGGGGCCGCCGGAGAGCTGGGCGTCGCCTGCCGCTTCGAGCATCGTCGCGTCGGCCGTGCTTCCGAGGTAACCATAGATCCTGCACATGTGTCCCGTACCCCTCGCGGCGATCGGCGTGATGTCAGGCGGACTTGTTGTCCTCTCCGGCCGGTGCCGTCCTTCCGGCGGCCCATTCCCGCAGCGGCAGCGTGTGCGGTGCTGCCTCCCGCTTCGTCATGGCTTCCAGCAGGTCCCGCAGGCTGGGTACGCCGTCGACTGCCTCACGGGCACGGAAGCAGTACTCGTTCGAGATCTCGGCGTTCCAGCCCATCGTCTCGTGCAGCTCGCCCTTCAGGACGTTCAGGAAATCGCTGCCGGACACGAAGGACCCGGTGGTGTCGCGGACCCGGCGGATCTCCGCGAAGGCGGCGTCCACGAGATCGAGCCAGGACAGGACGGCGTCGGCGGGCGAGGCCACCCCGTGGGTGTAGAGGGTCCGGAACTCGCTCTTCAAGCCGTCCGCCGAGGACGGCAGCCGGTCCAGGAAGCGCAGGATGTACTTGGGGTTCCGGTTGGTGTTCCCGTACGCGTGGGTCAGCCCGCGCACGGTGTCGGCACCGAGCTTACGGGCGGTTATCAGCGCGGTGTCGTAGTCTCCCTGCGCCCACATGCCGGCCAGGTCGCGAAAGTCCGGGTAGCTGCCGACGGCGGTCCGGAAGGCGGTGTAGCAGATTTCGCCGGGGCGGACGTGCTGCCGCAGGCGCTTGAAGTCTCCGGCGTGGGTCAGCGCCACCCCGTAGGTGATCCGGGACAGCAACCGGAAGTCCACGGCCGAGGCGGCGAAGCTCGACGACTTACGAGCCCGGGTGCTCAGGTGGGTGTACAGCTCGGCGTGCGCCGCGAGCATGTCGGTGATCTCCTGGACCGTCCAGTATTCGACGTCGACGCCCAGCAGGCTGCTCGGCAGGTAGTCGAAGCTGGCCCGTACCCGATCGCCGCTGGTGTAGTACCGCATGTGCCGGTCACGGGGGAACGACCGGCGGTCGAAGCGCTCGTCCTTCTCGCGGGCGATGACGGAGAAGTCGAAGTCCGAGGACGGGGTTCCCGAGCCGTCCACGAGGGAGCCCGACAGCATCAGGATGTCGTCGTCGGCGAGATGAATCTTCTCCAGGACGGCTGCCTCGTCGAATTCGTCCATGCCTTTGACGACGGTGACGTTATCGCGGAATGAAATCACCATCAAGATCTACCACGATCTCCCAGGAAAGGTCCATGCCATTTTTGTGAGCTGTCCGGCAGGCGCCCTCAATTGCCCGCACAGACATTGACGCGTATGGTGCTTACGGTATGTCGGTAACTCACCGCTCCGTGCTCACCGCTGTCGATGAAGGCCGGTTCCAGCAGCTCGACGGCCGAGGTGTGAACATCTCTCTCCTGGTGCACGACGACGGTCGTCCGCTCTCCGTGAAAGTGCATTGCCCGAGCCGCTCCAGTCAAGTGGATCTGCATCGTATTCGGCACCTCGACGAGGTTCTCGACGGCTTTTCGTGGTATCCCTCACTTGTTGATGCCGGAATCGTCGATTCGCGCCTGGTCGTGGTCAGGCCATTCGTTCCGGGAACGCCGATCGAGGACGCGAAGCTGCATATCGGTGACGTCGTCGAGGTCCTCGGTGCCCTTGCCGGTCGTGGCGGCGTTCCGGCCTCCGCCGAGACCGTCGGCGACTATGCCACCGCCTGGTTGCTGGGCCGGCAGACTCTCCCCCCGTTCTCCGCCGGACACCGTGATCTCGCCCGCGCCGCCGGTGAACACCTGCCGGAGCTGATGGCCGCCGCGCGCTCGCTCACCGGTGACACGGCCATGGCCTATCACGGGGACCTGCACGGCCGGAATCTGGTCGCCGGCGCTGCCGGCCGCTTCACGGTGATCGACTGGGACGAGGCGGGCTTCTCGAGCCGCCCAGCCGACGCGGGCAAGGCCCTCTGGCTGTCCTGCCGGCGCGAGCGCGGTGACTTCCGGCTCGATCCCGAAGCCGTCCGGAACTTCCTCGTGGCGATCCGCACCCGGCTCCCGCGGACCATGACGGGAGCCGTCGAGGTCGCACGGCTCGGGGCGCTCTGGTTCGTCCCCACGGCCGCCCACGTGACCCTGCTCGCCCGGCGTGACGCCTCCATGGTCCCGTGGTACCTCGGATGGGTTTCCCGCTTCTGGGCACGTTACCGGGAGAACTCGGACATCGTCCGGGCTGCCGACCCGGACCGGGCCGGCGGCTAGCCCGCAAGCTTCACGGCTGCCTGCAGGTCGTTCGCGAGGAGGCTGAGGTGATCCGCGTTGCCGACGGAACACCTCAGCAGAGGCAGACGGGCGACGTCCTCGAGGAATTCCCGGATCGAGGGCGGCCGCTCCGCCTCGGGCACGGGCACCCGCAGCCAGTCGTCCCCGTACAACTTCTCGTCGACGGAGAAGCAGTTGCGCTCGATGACCTCCGCCGCGTAGTCCAGGTCGGCCGGCTCGCAGTGGTAACCGGCCGCGCGGTTCACCCGCGGCAGGATGATCCCGCCGATCGGTGCCTCCGGGATCACCGCGACCTGGAGGTAGCGGGCGACCTCATTACAGCTCAGCTTCAGCTTGTCCTCACCCTGGAACCGATCCCAGTCGGTCTCCGGCCCCGGTATCCCGGCCCGCACGTCCCAGGAGTCGAACCCGGTGGCCCCGATCAGGTCGAGTGTGCCCTTGTTGACGCCGAGCGGCAGCGGGCAGGCGGTCAACCGGTACGTCCCGTCGACGCGGTCGGCGTGCATGCGGTCGTTGCCCATCCAGCCGGCCGAGGGCAGCAACCTGGCCAAGGCGATGGACGTGGTCGACTTCCCGGCGCCGGAGTCACCGATGACCAGATATCCGTGACCACGGTGGACCAGGGCGGAGGCGTGCAGGATCAGCGAACCCTGCGCCGACGCGAAGCGCGTGGCCAGCTCACGCACCACGCGCGTGAGCCAGCGGTCACCCCACCGCCCCTCCAGGCGGACCAGGACGGCCCGGCGCCCGGTCCGTATCAGCGCACCCACCTCCCCGGACTGCTCGTCGTCGAGCACGAACACCGTGCGTTCCCCGTCGTCGTACCTGGGCTGGCGGTAGTCGCGCGTCAGCTCGTACTCGGCGGCGGTCATGGTGGCCGCCGCCGCGGCGATCAGGTCGGCGATCTCGGCCGGGGAGCGCACCAGGTCGACGATCGTGACCAGCGGCTCCTCGCTGGTTGCCGCGTCGAGGGACACACCCTGCATGCCGGCCGGATAGAAGGTCTCGGCGAGCAACGCCTGGGCCGCCGGTGATTCCGTGACGACGCGTACCGGGTGGCTACGGACCCGGAGCGACTGCGTGGTCGCGGTACCGGGGTGAGCATCGGCTGTCTCGGCGATGAGGTTCAAAACTGCGTACTCCCTACGATGTGACACTCGGACGGGTACTCAGGAAACTGGTGAGCCGGTCGACCTCCTGCCGCACCTCGCGGAACCGGTACCGGAACCGGTAGGTGGGCAGCGATTTCAGCGCGAGGCGCGCCCGGTCCGTCGTACCGGCCGCGGGTTCGTGCCCGAAGATGTTGAGATGCTTGTTCGGCAGCGCCAGCAGCTGCCGGTCGAGCAGTGCGGCGCGCTCCGGCAGCGGCACTTCCGCCAAATGCGATTCCTCGTCGTCGTCGGCGAGACCGAGGTGCACGACCGCGCCCACACCGGCCCGCTTGCCGATCTCCGTGCCGAGCAGGCGGGCATATTCCCAGGGGTAGAACAGCGCCGTGCCGTGCGGTTCCACGCCGGACTCCCGCAGGCCGGGCAGCGTCGCGTTGGCAGGGTGGGACAGGCCGGCCAGGAGCTCCGTCGCCCGGTCCCGCCCGAACAGCACATCGAGGGTGTCCAGCCGGACGGAGACCGACCGCGGCCAGCCGGTGCCCGTGACGCTGCCGTCGGCTGAGGCGTACAGGCTGCTGTCGTCGTTGCTGATCATGCGCCCGGTCCCGCCGAGAACCGTGGTCATGATGAACGTCGTCTTGCCGGCCCTGCTCCCGCCGGCCAACAGGATGCCGGTGCCGTTCACCTCGAGCAGCCCGGCGTGCAGAAAGAGGTCACCCGCCCGGCTCGCTGCCGATCGGTGGATGGCCCGTGTCGCACGCAGGGCGGACTGCACCCGCCAGTCCTCGCCGTCCGGCAGCAGGTGGAAGAGCAACCGTGCGGCCTCGTCCACGGCGTAGCGCACCGGCACCTCGCCACTCGCCGCGACCACCTCGGGCCGCGCCGCCGCCGTCGGTTCCGTGCCGGTGAGAACCCGCCACTCCCCGGGAGCGGCCGTCCCCGGCTGCACGGTCAGCCAGGGTTCGGCGAGCCGCCGGATCCGGTCGGCCCGATCCGGGGTGCAGGTCAGGCCGGTCCGGGCGAACGGCGACACGACCACGAACTCGTGATCGTCGCGTGCTGCCGTCATCGCGGCACGCTCCCGAGGACCGGGATGGCCAGCTCCCCGCCGAGCTCGTGCAGCCGGCCGAGGTCGAACATGCGCTCGGAGATCGGCGTACGCCACCGGTGCACCACCGTCCCGCCGTCGGTCACCTCGTCCAGGTAACCCAGGTCGTCCGGGCGCAGCCGATCGAGCAGATCGGCCGGGATCCGGCCCGGGAACAGTGCGTCGGCGTGGTGCAGGCCGAAGTAGACCTCGCGGGCGAATCCGAGCTGCTGCGCCCGGGCCGGGAGGTCACCGGAGTATCCGGCGGCGACGAGCGCCACGATGTCGACCAGCTTGTTGAGCACCAGATCCTTGAGCATCAGGACCTCGTTGCGATGTGCGGCCTCCCGGGCGTAGTGCACGCAGGTGAACAGGATCATGTCGAGGGGTGCGGCCACCGACAGGCCGCCCCGCTCCGTGCGGCCGTCGAGCAACTCGGCGACTGCCGCGTCACTGCGGTTGCCGGTCATCAGATCGATCGAGAAGTGGATGTCCAGCCGGTGACACTCCAGGGCGGCGGCTTCGGGCGTGGCCTTCATGTAGGGGAACGTCTGGTGCGAGTGCAGTGCCATGAACATGACCTGCCGCCGGGGCGCGGGCTTGACCGCGCCGGTCTCATAGTCCCAGCTTCCCTGCGAGTAGCCCAGCCGCTCCAGCACGGCGACGGCCTCGGGCAGTCGTTCCCGGTCCACCAGAAGGTCGTTGTCGTGGAACAGCCGCATGCCCGGATCCTCGTAGGCCATGACCGCGACCGCCCCGCCTTTCAGGACCGCACTGCGCACTCCTGCTCCCTCCAGGGCTCGCTGGACCGCGGCGGTGCCGGCGATCTGCTCCTGCGCGGTGATCCGCTGGCCGGCGGCGTTGACCTTGAGCGACTTGACGAAGTAGGCCGACCGCAGCGTCTGCCGGTGGCGCATGGCGTACCGCGCGATGTTGTGCCAGGCGACGCCCAGCAGCCGGTGGACGGTCAGGGTGCCGAGCACCTGGCCCCAGTCGAGCGCGGTGTTCAGCAACTCCAGCATCCGGTCCACCTCTTCGGGACGCGGAGCGGGCAGGGACAGCAGGAGAACCAGCTCGATCTCCCGGGACTGCGCATCAACCATGGTGCTGTTGCCTCCCCGATCTGTTCGTGATTCAGCGGTCCGCAGGCGGACCGGCCGGCGCCCCTGACGGTGCGCGGCCGAGCCTGCGGGCCAGTTCGCCGAGGGAACGGTGGGAGCTGAGGTCCTGCCAGGTGAGGCCGGACCAGCCGCGGGTGCGCAGCGACTGCAGTACTGAGGGAATGTCGTGGACCCGGCCACCCCCGTCGAGGAAGCTCCTCGACGGGTCGATTTCTGTCAGCCCACCCGCGTCACGCAGGACGTCGTGCCAGACGGCTCCGGCCTCCGGGTCGGATGCCGGGCCCGCGGTGCCGGCCCGGTGCTGCCGGGGTCCGGCCTCCAGTTCGAAGACGTCGGGTATGACGAATCCCGGTTCGTCGAGCTTCACCGAGGCCGCCCGGCGAAGCGTCGCGGGCGGGACCGGTCCGGTCGTCACCATCGCGGCCACCAGGACGGGGCGGCCGTCGTGGTGCTCGATCCGCAGGTCGGTCCGCTCCACCATCGGCAGGTCGTTCAGCGTGTCGCGGATGACGTCGAGGTCTGCCCAGCGGTTCCCGGCGAGTTCGATCCACCGCGTTCGCGGTACGGCGGGGGGCGGACATCCTGCCGCCTCCGCGCGCTGCGGCAGGGCGTGCTGGTAGACCAGCGCCCGCATCCGTTCGACCACTGTACGGAGCAGTCCGGTGCCGGCGAGCCGCTCGTGGGCGTACAGGCCGATCTCGAAGTAGTCCTGTCGAGGCAGGGCGAACACCATGAAGTCGCCGCCTCCCTCGTGGTCCCATTCGGGATGCTCGATGATGGTGTCGGCGGACGTGATCTCGTCCCACCGCTCCTCCGCCTCGGCGGCCGTCCATCGGGAAGCGATGTCCTGCCGGGTGTAGTTGTAGAAGAACGGAACTTCCACCCGAGTTCCCCGGTCGGCGGAAACGTGATGGACCTCCTCGAGGAGGGCGCAGTCGCCGCGGGGCTGGAGCCGCAGGGCTCGGACGACGGGGCCCCACACCGCCGAGGAGGCAGCCCTGAGGTCGTCGTCGGGCGGCAGCCCGACGGCCGGGACCAGAGTCGTCATCGGCTCGTAGGCGACGGCGGCGGAACGGCTGCGGTGCCCGGCCTCGTCGCTGAAGATCCGCCAGACCAGGGCGTTGTCGTCGCGCAGGGCGGGCCGGATCGCGAGGGAGGTCGCGGCGAGCACCACCATGGCGGGTGAGGTGCGCCATCGGTCCGCGAGCTGGGCGACGGCCCAGTTCATGGCGGGGGAGGTGAGGATGACCGCGGTCCGGCGGGTCCGGCTGGGCCCGGCGGGAGCCGAGATCTCCTGGACGTCCCGCGCGGAGCCGGAGGAGCGGCAGGGTTCCGGCCTGCCCGGGAACGGTGTGCTGGGTACCGCGCGCAGGATGTCCCGGAGGTACGCCCGCAGCTTCTCCTCACGACGGATTCCCCGGATGCCGGTCTCCGCGCTGAGGATGTCCCGCCGGCCGGCCGCGGGCGGCAATCCGGTCTCGGGGTCACGGCCGTGGCGGATGTTGTCGGCCACGGCGGCGAGCTCACGTTCGATGACCGTGGCACCCGCGGCGCCCGCCACCGAGTGGTGCACGACCACGATGAGCAGGCGTTCGCCGGACGTCAGGCGGCCCAGCCTCCAGCGGGCCGGCCACTGCTCGGCCAGGTCGAACGGTTCAGCGGTGAGCCTCGAACCCAGTTCCCGGATCTTGGCCGGGTCGACGACGAGGCCGGGGTCGACCTCGACGATCGGCCCCTCCACCGGGTGCACCACCATCCTCAGCGGTCCAGGGCCGGCGGGCACAGTGGTGTGCAGCGTGTCGTGTCGCAGCACCGTCCGCCGGACGACCTCGAAGATCATCTCGGGTGGCGTGTCGCCCGGGAACCGCCATGATCGTGCCTTGGCGGTGCGGAACGGGTCGACGCCGTCGAAATTGAGCCAGGAAGCGACCAGGCCGCAGCTCAGAGGAAAGTTTGTCGTGTTCATCGTTGGCTGGGCTCCACGTCATAGCACCCCGGGTGACGAACAGTTTTCACCGATCGACGAACGGCGAGGGGACGTGTTTCGGAGAATGGAACACCAAGCCGGGGCCTCGGATCGGTCCGCGAAGGTTTGCACGGTCGTCGATGCCTCGTTATCCTCCGACGGGGACCGCCGCGGGAGATCGAGCCGCAGGCCCTTCGACGTCACCGGTGGGTGCGACCGTTCCAGGGGAGGATGACGCTGAGCCCGGACGCCTGCCTGACGGCCCTGAAATACGCCGCGTTCGATCTGGACGGCACCTTGATCGACGAAGCGGGGCAGCCCTACGCGGGTGTGGTGGAGGGGCTCGCGGGTCTGCGCGGGCGCGGCCTCGTGCCGTTGGTGATCACCGGCCGGTCGGTCCGGTCGTTCCGGAACCTGCGGCATCTCGACGAGCTCGTCGCGCAGCTGGACCATGAGATCCTCTTCAGCGAGGGCAACGTCCTGCTCGACCGCCGCACGGACCGGTTGTCGTTTCCGCTGACCTGTCCGCCCGGAACGGTGCGGGAGCTGACCGGTGTCCCGGGCATCGACCTGGTCGCCGAGGGCGCCGGTGAGTTCCTCGCCACCACCGCACGGGCCGCCGTGCAGTTCGCGATGGCGTACCGGTTGCCGCGGAGCCAGATCGCCGTCGACGGACCCGGGCTGGCGGCCATGACCCGGCCCACCGCGGTGACCGTCTTCCGGAGCGCCGGCTCCGCACCGCTGCCCCCGCCGTCCGCCGGCTGCGAGGCGGTGACGATCGGACCGTTCGGGGCCACCGTGATCAGGCCGCGCGGCACGGGGAAAGCCGCCGGGCTCCGCCGCCATCTCCGGAGCCGCTTCGGGGAGCACGACCTGAGCCGGACACTGGCGATCGGTGACGGTGCCACCGACGCGCCGATGCTGTCGGCCTGCGCAGCCGGCATCGCGACCAGCAACGCCGACCAGGTAGCGGCCGCGGCCGCTACCTGGCGCCTGCGTGCCGGCCTGGGTGACTTCCTGCGGACTCTCGATACCTCGCTATTCCACCGGATCGCGGATCAGCAGGGACTCGATGGTGCTCCAGAGCGCGGCGGGAGTGGCGAAGGTGCTCTCGGCCAGGAGGTGGTCGGGGATCGTCACGTCGAACGCCTCCTCCAGATCCAGGAGCAGGCTGACGGTCGCCAGTGAATCGAGGCCGTGGCCGGCCAGATCGAGCTCAGCGCCGAGCGGCTCGTCCGCGGGCAACAGCGGCAGGTACGCCCGGAGGGTCTCCTCGAACGTGGCTGTCCAGAGTTGATCGGTCATGTCGAACGCTCCCTCGAAAGCACCGGACGGATACCGGCGCAGCGGTGGTGTCATGCTCGCTACGGCAGCCGGCCCGCGCCGTCGAGCAGCGTCAGCGCGCCGATGGCGCCGACGAGCCGGTCGTTGGAGTAGTTGAGGCTGGCCGACCGGAGATCCCGGAAATGCCTCTCCAACGGCACGGGTGCGTCCCGCTGGTACCCGATCATCGCCCCGCCCAGCTGAACCAGCCGGTCCACGGCCGACAGGGTCAACTCCGAACAAGCCACCTTCACGGTGTCGAGGCGGATCTGCAGCGACCGGTCGTCCATCGGCTGGCCGGTCAGGCGCCGGCGAAGGACCTCGTCGCGGACCTGCGCGAGACAGGCCCCGGCCAGTTCCAGGTCGATGCGGGTACGGGCCAGCCGGCGGCGCACCAGATCGCTGTCGTGCGCCATGCTCGCCGGGCCGCGGCGGGAACGGATCAGCGCCACCACGGCGTCGAGCGCACCTCGGGCGGTGCCGAGCCAGCATGCCGACCAGGCCAGGTGCCCGGCGGGAATCATGCTGTCGACGGCGATCGCACGGAACCCGCCGGGCTCACCGATCACCTGGTGCGCGGCGGCGGTGCCGGACAGCGTCATGCCCACGCTCCGGGTGGCGCGCATGCCCATGGCGTCCCAGTCCCGGACGACCTGTGCCGTCACCTGCTGACGGTCGAGATGGACCAGGCTCACGCGGCTCGGCGGGGCGTCGGGCCCGGCACGCATGGTGATCAGGAAGCCGTCGGCATGTTCGCCGCCGGTGACCACCGGGGCCGCCCTGTGCACGACCTGCTCCCCGTCGGCGGGAGTCAGCGCGGCCGCAGCGCTGAGCAGGTGCCCGCCCTTGCCCGGTTCCGTGGTGACGGATGCCAAGTAGTAACCCTCCTCGGCGATTCGGGGTAGCAGCTCGGAACGAAGCTTGTCGCCCGCATGGCGGACGACGGCGTCGACCTGCTGGCAGTGCATCGCCCAGATCATCGCCGTGGACAGGCAGCCTCCGGCCAGAATCGCCGCCACCTCGACAAGGTCGGCGAGGTCGCCTCCGCCACCGCCCAGGTCCGCCGGTACGAGCAGGCCGAAGAGGCCGGCCTCGCGCAGTGCCCGCACGCTGTCCTCGGGAAAGGCGCCCTCCGCATCGGCCACTGAGGCGTGGCGGGCCAGCAGGGGCACCAGATCGCGAGCGATCGCCGCCGCCCCGGTCACGCCGGTCCACCCTCGGGTGCTGCCGCGATCGTCTCGTGCGACAGCAGCATCCGGGTCGCCCCGACGACACGCGGGCCGTGCAGGACGACCTCTGCCGGAGCCATGCGACCGAGGAAAGCGACAAGGCTGGCGGTCAGCCCGTAGGCGCCGGTGTTGGGGAACACCACAGTGTCCGCGGCGTTCAGCTTCGGTGCCTGGACAGCACGGCCGAGGACGTCGGCCGGTGTGCACAGCGGCCCGACCAGGGTGACCGTCGAGGTGCCCCCGGGACCGGGATCCGGCGTCGCGCCGGCTCGCGCGAGGCGGCCCAGCCCCGACATGCCGCCGAGGTGGTGGATGCCCGCGTCGAGCACCACGAAGGTCTGGTCCCTGCTGCGCTTGACGTCGAGCACGGTGGCGGCGAGGCGGCCGCTGTCGCCGACCAGGTATCGACCCGACTCGAAGGCGATCTCGACCTCGCCCGTGCGCCAGCCGGTCAGGTGGTCGTCGAGGGCGGCGCACACCGCCGCGCGTAGCCGCGGATACACGGGCCGGGCACCGGGTGCCGCGTACGGGGTGGCGAACCCGCCGCCCAGGTCGACCACCCGCATGGGCAGGCCGGTCTCGTCCCGCAGCCGCCCGGCGAGCGCGATGCTCGATCGCAGGGAGTCGATGAGACCGTCTTCGTCGCGGGCGTTGCTGATGGGGAAGAGATGGAGACCGTCGAGAACGGTGCCCGGGATTCCGAGGAACTGGCCCGGATCGGCGACGATCTGGTCCTCATCCACGCCGAACTGGGTGGCGGCGCCCGTCATACGCAGGGACGTGCCCCCGGCAGCGGCGCTGTTGACCCGCAGCAACACCGAGGCCTCGGTGCCGTGCGCCACCGCGGCGGCACCGATCCGGCGCAGTTCGACAACCGATTCCGCGGAGTAGCGGCGCACTCCGCGGCCGAATGCCTCGTGCAGATCGGCCGTCGTCTTGCCCGGCCCGGTGAACAGCAGATCCGCACCCCGGAACCCGGCGGCGAGCGCGGCGTCCAGCTCGCCGGTGGAGCTGACCTCCGCCTGGCAACCGGCCAGGCGCAAAGCGCGGACGAGCGCCGGATGCGGGTTGGCCTTGAGCGAGTAGTACAGGGTCGAGGGCATCGGCAGCGTCGCACGAAGGTCGGCGTACGCCTGCTCCGCCGCCTCGAGCTGATAGACGTAGAGCGGGCTGCCGTACTGCCGTAGCAAGGTGGGGATGTCAGTCATGGTGCTTCACAGCGGTGTCGTCCTCCAACAGGTGGTGCAGGGCAACGCGGTCGGTCTTGCCGTTGCGGCCGAGCGGGATGGCGTCCAGTACCCGGCAGACGGCGGGAGCCTTCGCCGGCTCGAGCACATCGAGCAGCCGGCGGATCACCTCGCGGGGCTCCAGGTCGGTGACGGCGAACAGGATCGCGTCGTGGCCCGGGCCGGGTGGCAGGACGGCGATCTCCCGTACCCCCGGGATCCGTGCGGCCGCCGCCTCGACCTCGGCGACGCTGGTGCGTACCCCACGCTGTTTGAACATGTGGTCGCGGCGGCCGTGGAAATACAGATTGCCCTCGTCGTCGAGGTGGCCGTAGTCGCCGGTGTGCAACTGCCGGGTGCCGGTCGTCGCGTCCCGCCGGTAGGTCGCCGCCGTGAGATCCGGGTCCTTCCAATAGCCGTCCATCAGGTGCGGCCCGGAGACGACGATCTCGCCCTCGACGCCGGGTGGCACCGGCCTGCCCGTCTCGTCCCGGATGGTCACGGAGGTGCCCGGTAGCGCGGTGCCCAGAGATCCGGGCCGGGCCAGGTCACCGTCGGGCGCACCGATCGTCACGCGCTTGCATTCCGTGATGCCGTACATCAGCTGAACGGCCGCCCCGGGGAACACCTGCCGCAGCCCTGCCAGGAGCGGGGCTGTCAGCTCCTGACCGGTGTTGGTGACGAGGCGGACCCCGTCCTCGACGCCCCGGCGGCCCAGCTTGATCAGCATGCCGGCCAGCGAGGGCACCACCGGGACGACGGTCACCCCGTGGCGGCGGATCGTCGCGAGCAGGCCGGCGTCCTCGCCGGGGCCGCGCAGCACCAGGCAGGCCCCCGCCTGGGCGGACAGGAACGCCTGATAGAGGCCGTAGTCGAAGGAGAGCGGCAACCGGCAGAGGACGACGTCGTCCGGGCGGTAAGCGAGCCGCCCGCCGACTGCCTCCACCGCGAAGAGCACTTGCTGGTGGGTGCAGACCACCGCCTTGGGCAGGGCGGTCGTACCGGAGGTGTAGAAGAAGAGCACCGGCGCGCGGGGCCCGGGTGACAGGGGCTCCGGGCCCGTGGTGCCGGGGCCGGCAGGTGGGCCGGTCAAGGCGAGGGCGGGCTCGGCGTCGGCGTCGATGTGCTCCCGCTGTGCGTCCCGAAGATCGGGGCTGAGCGGCACGGCAGTCGCGCCGAGGCGTGAGCACGCGTAGACCGCCGCGAGTACCCACCGCTCGGCGGTTGCCCGGATCAGGACCCGGTCGCCGGCGGCAACACCCGCCGCAGCCATGCCGGACGCATACTCGCGACTGTGCCGCTCCAGTTCGGCGTAGGTCCAGGAGCCTGTGGTGTCGCGTACCGCGAAGCTGTCGGGGTATCGCCGGGCGGCGTCGGTCACGAGGTCGTGCAGGGTTCTCACTGTGGTCCAGCCTTCCGCAGCTGTCCTCACCGATGACGGACATAGCCCTCTGTGGATCAATTGATCACCTTAGGCGAGGATCGATGTTTCGTCGATGCGTCGCGAAGCGCCGGTGTCCCAGCCCAGCTCGCGGGGGCCCCGGAAGAACCGGCCGTTGGTGTCCGTCGCCGGCAGCCTCAGCAGGCGGGCCAGGTCGGCGGCGACGTGACCCGGCTCACCCGGTGCGTCCCGCATGCCCATATCGGTGCGGATCCACCCCGGACAGAAGGCGAACGCGGACAGGTCCCGCGGTTCGGCACCA
This sequence comes from uncultured Actinoplanes sp., assembly GCA_934667465.1. Lineage (GTDB taxonomy): Bacteria > Actinomycetota > Actinomycetes > Mycobacteriales > Micromonosporaceae > Actinoplanes. The sequence continues at coordinate 19,663 of CAKUMG010000019.1, forward strand.
CCCGTACCGGGCTGGAAATGGTGTGCCACCGCGAGGGTCAGCGCGTTGAGGGCCAGCTTCGACGAACGGTAGGCGAAGGAGGCGCCGTCGGCGTCCCGCAGCCGGCCCATGCCCGAGGACACGCAGACCACGCGCCCCGAACCCCGGGCGAGCATGGCGCCCGCATAATGCTGCACCAGCCGGGTGGCGCCGAAGAGATTCACCTCGAA
>CAKUMG010000020.1 GCA_934667465.1 uncultured Actinoplanes sp.
GGTGCAGGTCGTGCGCGGTCGCCGCGGCGCGCAGCCGGATCAGGCCGCCGGCCGCGTGGCGGTGGCCGTGCTCGACGGCGTTGGCGCAGGCCTCACCCGCCGCCACCAGCACGTTCTGGGTCGTGGTGACGTCGATGCCGCAGCGCTGGAGCCAGCCGCGCAGGGCCGAGCGTACGGGTGCCAGCCGTTCCGCCTCGGCCGGGAACTCGATCTCCAGCGGGCCCGGGTGGCGGTAGAGCAGCAGCGCCACGTCGTCGTCATAACCGCCCGCCGGGGCCATGGCGTCCATGACGTCGGTGGCGAGCTCCTCCAGCGGCGCGACCCGCCCGTCGCGGACGGCGCCGGCCGCCCGCTCGATGCCGGCGGTCAGCGGCTGGCGGCGGCGCTCGACCAGCCCGTCGGTGTAGAGCAGCAGCGTGGCGCGCGGCGGCACGGTGTAGTGCGCCTCGGGCCGGCCGTTGCGCGAGAACACGCCGAGCGGCCGGGACCGGCCCTGGTCGAGCAGGTCGGTGGTGCCGTCCGGCCGGGTCACGACGGCGGGCGGGTGCCCGGCACTCGAATAGGCCAACTCGCCGGTGGCCGGGTCGAGGATGCCGCAGAAGACGGTCGCGCACATGGCGCCGGGCAGCTGGGCGGCGAACCGGTCGAGCGCGGTCAGCGTCTGCGCCGGGTCCGTGTTCTGCAGCAGCAGGGCCTGGCACGCGCTGCGCAGCTGCCCCATGACGGTGGCCGCCTGCAGGCCGTGGCCCACGCAGTCGCCGACCACGATACCGATCCGCCCGTCGGGCAGGCTCACCGTGTCGTACCAGTCGCCGCCGACCTTGAGCGGCCGGGTCGCGGGGGAGTAGCGCACCGCGAAGCCGGCCGGCAGGTGGGCCGGGCCGAGGATCGCGCGCTGCAGGGCCAGGGCGGTCTCGCGCTGCTGGTCGATCTGGTGCACCCGGTGCAGGCCCTGGCCGAGGTGCCCGGCGAGCAGGGCCAGCAGGGTCCGGTCCGGTTCGGTGAACGGCCGCCGCTCGGCCAGCTCCACCCACAGGACCATGGTGCCGCCGGGATGTTCGAGCGCGATGCCGGCGCCGCCGATGCGGTCGGTGTCGGGGGTGAGCAGCGGCTTACCGCGTACGGAGAGCAGGTTTTCCCTGATCGTGCCGGGCAGCTCGTCCCAGCGCAGGGCCGGGTCCGTGGTGGTCAGCTCCGGCGTCGCCGACTCGTCGAAGACGGCCGCGTAGACCCGCGTGGCGCTCCACAGCTCCTCGAGGACGGGCAGCACCCGGTCGAGCGCGTCGGCCGGGTTCTCGGCCTCGGCGAGCCGCACGCTCACCGCCGCGAGGGCGCTCTCGCGCTGCACGGCGTAGTGCTCGTCGGTGACGTCGCGGAACGTGCCGACGACGACCTTGCGCCCGGTGGCCGGATCTTTGACCTGGTTGAACGAGGCCGCCACCCACAGCCGGTGCCCGTCGCGGTGGATGACCGGGATCGTGTAGTTGCCCCGCGCCTTCTCCAGCAGCAGCGACAACGCGTCGGCGACGAGCTGGTGCCCCTCGGGATCGACGGACTCGTCCGGCCACCACGGGTGCACCGCCGCGTACGGCAGGTTCTCCGGCCCGTAACCGAGGATCTCGGTGAACGTCGGGTTGATCTCGATGACCGCGCCGTCCTCGTCGCAGACGAAGAACGCCTCCTGCAGCGAGTCGATCAGCGCGGTGCGCCAGCGGGTGTGGTGGTTGCGCAGCCGGGCGAGTTCGACGTTCGCGCGCACGCGGGCCAGCAGCTCGGCCGACGAGAACGGCTTCACCAGATAGTCGTCGGCGCCGGCCTCCAGCCCCTCGATCGAGGCCTCCTGCCCGGCGCGGGCCGACAACAACAAGACCGGAGTGCTGCTCGTACGCGGATCCGCGCGCAACGCGGCGACCAGCTGCAGCCCGTCGAGGCGCGGCATCATCACGTCGCTCACGATCAGGTCGGGGTTGCCGATCCGGGCGGCCTCCAGCGCGGCCTGCCCGTCGGCGACCGGCTCCACCCGGTGACCCGCCGAGCGCAGCAGCCGGGTCAGGTAGTCGCGCATGTCCGCGTTGTCGTCCGCGACCAGCACGCTGGCCGGGGCGTGTCCCGGCTCGACCGGGTGCTCCACCGGCTGCTCGTCCGCCGCGTCCGGCAGCCAGCGCAGCGCCTCCTGCACGTAGGGGGCCGCGGTGGCGGAGACCGTGACGCTCCGCTCCGGGGCGGTCTCCGGCAGCCGGCCCACCCCGAACGGCAGGTGGATGACGAACGTGGTGCCCTCGCCGACGGTGCTGGTGGCGGCGATGGTGCCGCCGAGCATCTCGACGAGCTCCTTGACCAGCGCGAGCCCGATGCCGCTGCCCTCGTCGGAGCGCGAGCGGGCATTCTCGATCCGGTGGAAGCGCTCGAACAGCCGCGGCATCTCCCCGGCGGGCACGCCGATGCCGGTGTCGGCCACGGTGACGGAGGCGCGGTCCCCGTCGGCCCGCACGGTGACCCGGATCCGGCCGGCGAACGTGAACTTGAGCGCGTTGCTGAGCAGGTTGAGGATCACCTTCTCCCACATGCCGCGGTCGAGGTGCACCGGCTGCGGCAGCGGCGGGCAGTCGACCTCGAGGGCCAGCCCGGCCCGCTCGACGGCGGAGCGGAAGACGCTGGCCAGCTCGGCGGTGGCGGCGGAGAGGTCGACCGGCTCGTAGCGGGCCTGTATCCGCCCGGCCTCGATCCGGGAGAAGTCGAGCAGCGTGTTGACCAGCTTGCCGAGCCGCAGCGCGTTGCGCTGGACCAGGTCGAGCTCCTCGCGGATCTCGGGGGCGTCCGTCCGGGCGAGCAGGTCCTCGACCGGGCCCATGATCAGTGTGAGCGGGGTGCGGAACTCGTGGCTGATGTTGGAGAAGAACGCCGTCTTGGCGCGGTCGAGCTCGGCCAGCTCCTCGGCCCGGCGCTGCTGCGCCTGGTAGCTGCGGGCGCTCGCGATGCCCGTCGCGACGTGGCCGGCGGCCAGCTCGACGAAGCCGCGGTAGCCGGCGTCCAGCGCGCGGTAGCGGTTGAGGCCGGCGACCATGAAGCCGTACGGCGCGGCGCCCTGCTGCAGCAGCGGGACGACCAGCGCCGCAGTGGGCGGTTCCGCCCAGCCTCCGGTCGGCAGCCCTTCGAACGGTTCGCCCGCCAGCTCCACCACGACCGACCGGCCGTCGCCCAGCTCCGACACCGGCCACACCGGGGCGTCGTCCGTGGCCAGCAGCTCCGGTGCCGCCGGGTGGTCCGCCGGGATGCCGGTCCGCCCGGCCAGCCGGGCCCGGTCGCCGTCGAACAGGTAGGTGAGGGTGAACGGCAGGTCCCGGGCGTTGTGTTCGAGCTGCTCCGCGGCGAACGCCAGCATCTGCCGCTCGGTGCGGATCACGCTCGGGTCCGAGCCGAGGTCGCGCAGCGTCGCCATCCGCCGCTCGCCGATGACCCGCTCGGTCTCCTCGCTGACCACGCAGAGCATGCCGACCGTGGCGCCGTCGTCGTCGGTGAGCGGGCTGTAGGAGAACGTGTGGTAGCTCTCCTCCTGGTAGCCGGAGCGCCGCACGAACAGCAGCAGCGCCTCGTCCCACGTCGCCTGCCCCGTGGCCAGCACGGTCTCGATGCGCGGGCCGATGTCGCCCCAGATCTCCGCCCACACCTCGGTGGCCGGGCGGCCCAGCGCCCACGGATATTTCGAGCCCAGGGTGTCGCGCCGGTAGGAGGCGTTGCAGAAGAACGTCAGCTCCGGGCCCCACGCCATCCACATGGGGAACCGCGACGACAGCAGGATGCTGACCGCCGTGCGCAGGCTCTGCGGCCAGCCGGCCGGGTCGCCCAGCGGCGTCGCCTCCCAGGCCACCGCGGCATGGTCCCGGCCGACGTCGCCCCCACCGGCGAAGACTCCGGCATCGGACCCCGTCAGCGGCGGGCGCTCCGCACTCTCCATGACTCTGAGCCCTTCCCCGTTCTCGATGCCGCGACACGCCTCGCCCCGTGGCGACTGCGGGACGCGTCAACGCTCGACAATACTGAGCGCCGCCGACAGCCCGGCGGACTCCCCGTCCCGCCGGTGCGCTCATACCCCGCAGGTCGCATTTCTCCCATCCGTACGGGTGCCGGTTGCGTCACTCCCCGTGGCGGCACGTGAAATCGTGCCCCGCACGTATTAGTATTTCGTGCCATGCGTTGCCTCCACTGTGACAAGCCCCTTCCCGGTCGCCCCGGACCCGGTCGAAAGCAGCAATTCTGTGACGCCACGTGCCGGAGTGCGGCCCGGAGGCGTCGCGAGGCTGTCAAGGAAAGTTTGACAAACGAGCCGGTCGTCGGCACGCTGGAAGCCATTGAGGTCGCGCACCGCCGGGTGCTCGAGGCTCAGGAGTCCCTGCGCGCCGCGGTCGAGGCCGCGCGGGCGCGGGGGCGCACGTGGCAGGAGATCGGGGAGGTCGTGGGCACCACGCGGCAGGCGGCGTTCCAGCGGTTCGGCAGGCCGCTCGACCCGCGCACCGGGGCGCCGATGACCCCGGCCGGGCCGACCGACGCCGGCGACCGGGCGCTGCGGCTGCTCGGCGACTGCGTCGCGGCCCGGTTCGCCCGGGTCCGGGAGGAGTTCGACGAGGCGATGCTCCGCGAGATCAGCGAGGAGCGGCTCGCACAGGTGTGGGCGATGGTCGCCGGCACCGTCGGGAGCTTCGAGCGCTTCGGCGACCCGGTCGTGCATGCGGCCGGCGATCTCACGGCCGTCCACGTCCTGATGCACTTCGAGGCGGGCGAGGCGACGGCCCAGGTGGCCTTCCGCGGTTCGGGGGAGGTCGCGGGGTTCTTCATCCGACCAGCCTGAGGGGGCTCCATGTTCCGCCGCCTGTTGTCCGCCTGCGCCGTCGTGACGCTGATCCTGGGTCTCACGGCCGCGCCCGCCCGGGCCGCGACGCCGGTTGAGGCCCAGCTGACCTGGCTCGTCGAGGGGAGTGCCCGGCTGCCGCTGCCCGCCGCCGAGGTCGAGGACCACCTGGCCCCGGAGCTGCTGACCGCGGCCGGCGGTGCGGAGGGCTTCAACGCGCTGCTGGCCTCGCTCGCGCCGCTCACCCCGGGCCCGGTGCTCTCGTCCGGGCCGGACCGCCTGCGCCAGGTGCTCGGCAGCCCGGCCGGCGAGTTCGTCACGACCCTCGTGGTCGACGCCTCCGGCAAGCTGGCCGGGCTGCAGTTCACCCCGCACGTGCCCGCACCCGCCTCGTGGGCCGAGATCGACGCCGCCCTCGACGGGCTCGCGCCCCGCGTCTCGTTCGCGGTCACCCGGGGCGGCTGCGACGTCGTCCACGGCAGGAACGCGAGCGTGCGGCGGCCACTGGGATCGATCGTCAAGGTGTACGTGCTCAGCGCGCTCGCCGAGGCCGTCGCCGCGGGCCGCCGCATGTGGGACAGCGAGCTCGCGCTACGGGAGGACTGGAAGTCGCTGCCCTCCGGCGTGCTCCAGGACCAGCCGGCCGGCACGACGTACACGCTCGCCGAATACGCCCGCCACATGATGGCGATCAGCGACAACACGGCCACCGACCACCTCATCCATACTCTCGGCCGGCCCGCCGTGGAGCGGGAGCTCGCCGCGCTCGGCAACGCCGCCGGCAACCGCCCGCTGCTGACCACGCGCAACCTGTTCACGCTCAAGGGGTGGCGCTACCCGTCGGCTGCCGACGCCTACCGGAAGCTGCCCGCCCCGGCGCGCCGCGCGGCGCTGACCGCGCTCGACCGGGTCCCGCGCGAACGGATCACGCCCTGGACGGAGCCCCGCCGGGTGGAGTCGCTCGAGTGGTTCGGCTCGCCGCTGGACATCTGCCGCGCCTATGCGAGCCTGTGGCAGCGCCAGGACCCGGCCGTGCACGCCGCTCTGAGCGCGAACGACGGCGGGCTCGCCCTGCCCGCGGCCGACTTCCCGGACGTCTGGTTCAAGGGCGGCAGCGAGCCGGGTGTCCTCGCACTGTCCTATCTGGTCCGCACGGCCGGCGGCGAGGTGCTCACCGCGAGCCTGATGCTCTCCGACCCGGACCGGGCGCTCGACGAGGCGACGGTGGCGCCACGGGCGATCGCCCTGCTGCGGGGCGCGTTCACCCTCGCGGCTGCAAACTTCGATAGCTTGGCGGGCGACGTCACTTCGCGGAGGTGGTTCCGTTGCCCGAGTCCGCCGCGCCGGTCGAGAGCCCGCTGGCGTTCCCCTTCCCGCCGTCCGAGTCCATCTTCCATCCGCCGGCCGTGCTCAACGAGCAGCAGCGCAGCCGGCCCACGTTCCCGTTCCGGATGGCCGACGGCCGTACCGGCTGGGCCGTCACCCGCTACCAGGACGTGCGGACCGTGCTCGTCGACCCGCGCTTCAGCCGGGAGCAGGCGCTGCGGCCCGACGTCCCCGACACCGGCCTCGGCCAGGCCGCCGCCGGCTCCATCCTCGGCATGGACCCGCCCGAACACACCCGGGTGCGCCGGCTGGTCGCGGGTGCCTTCACCGCCCGGCGCGTGGAGGCGCTGCGGCCCCGGGCCGCGCGGATCGTCGGCGAGCTGATCGACGAGCTGACCACGATGCCGCAGCCGGTAGACCTCATCGAGCACTTCTCGCTGCCGCTGCCGGTCCAGATCATCTGCGAGCTGCTCGGCGTGCCCGCCGAGGACCGGCACCTCTTCCACCAGTGGTCCGACGCGGTGCTCGGCGACCTCACCCGCGACCCGGCGGTGATCGGGGCGGCGTTCGCGCAACTCAACGCGTACTTCGAGAGGCTCGTCGCCCTCAAGCGGAAGAACCCGGCCGACGACCTGATGACCGCGCTGATCGAGGCGCGCGACGAGAAGGACCGGCTCTCCGAGGAGGAGCTGGTGCGGCTGTGCCAGACCGTCCTGGTCGCCGGGCACGAGACGACCGCCAACATGATCAATCTGTTCCTGCTCAACCTGCACGAGTATCCCGACCAGCTCGCACACCTCGAGCAGCACCCCGAGACGATCCCGCAGGCGGTCGAGGAGCTGATGCGCTTCGCCCAGCTCGGCACCGGCGGCGTCCTGATCCGGGTCGCCACCGAGGAGGTCGAGCTCGGCGACGTCACCATCCCGGCCGGCGGGGCGGTCCTGGCGCTGACCATCATCGCCAACCGGGACCCCGACCTGCTCGAGAACCCGGACCACCTCGACGTCACGCGTCCGGCGCCCGCCCACCTCAGCTTCGGGGCCGGCGTGCACCACTGCCTCGGCGCCCAGCTCGCCCGGATGGAGCTGCAGGAGGCGCTGCGCGGCCTGCTGACCCGGCTGCCGGGGTTGCGGGTCGACGTGCCGGTCGAGGAGCTGAGCTTCAAGGAGGGCATGATCCTCCGGAGCCTGCACGCCCTGCCGGTGCGCTGGTGACGGCCGGCACCGAGGCCGCCTGGCGGGTCGGGGTCACCCCCGACTGCATCGCCTCGGGCGTGTGCCTCTCGCTGGCCGCCGACCGGTTCGCGCTGGGGGAGGACGGTCGCTCGCACCCGGTCGCCGAGCTCGTCGCGCCCGAGGACGCCGTCCTCGACGCGGCGGCCTCCTGCCCGATGGAGGCCATCACGCTGCACGACGTGACCACGGGTGAGCCGATCGAACCCTGACCCGCCCGGTCCGGGTGGTCCCGGCTCGTTCTGCCGGGGCCGCCCGTCCGTGGGCGGATCTGTCGTACCCGACATCTAGGCTGCTACCGTGAGCATGAACGGCAACTGGCTGCGTGTGTCCCCCGACGAGCTGGAGCACGCCAGAAACGACCTCGACTGGGCACTCGACCTCGCCCGCGCGGCCCGCGACGGCAACTCCGGGCGGTGGGAGCACACCGGCAAGGCGTGGCACGGGCTCGATTTCCTGCTCGACCGGCTCGGCTTCGAGACCCCGCTGGTCCTGGGTGCGGAGAGCTTCGTGGAGCTGCCCGACGTCGAGCCCGACAGCGCCGAGATGATCGAGTTCTTCGACAACCTCGAGGTCGACTGGGGCTATGGCCCGCCGGCCTACCTGACGCCGGCCCAGGTGGCGTCCGCTGCCGCGCAGCTGGAGGCGCTCACCGAGGAGGACCTGCTCCGCGGCGTCGATCCGGCTGAGCTGAACCGGGCCGACATCTACCCCGGCGGCTGGCAGGAGCCCGGCCGGCTCGCGTGGGCCGCCGGCCACCTGCCGGACGCCCGGGTCTTCTTCGCCGCGGCCGCCAAGGACGGGGACGCGGTGATCTGCTGGCTCGACTGACGCCGGGCAGGGGCGTCGTCCCGGGGGCACGTGGGTGCGCTGGGCGGGTCCCGGGCGAAGGCGCGCTGGGCGGGTCCCGGGCGAGGGCGCGCGGGGCGGGTGGCGCCCGGCGGAAGCCTGCCCCGCGAAGGCGGTGGCCGGGGACCGCGCCCGTACGGGTGTCAGGTTTATGGCACAAAGCTCTTTGACTTTGTGCGGTAAAGTGCTTTGCATGACCCCCACTGAGGACGACGCGCCGCCTGTCGATGCCGCTGCGTCGCTGCGGCTGATCGAGGCCGAGCGGGCGCGGGCCGAGCGGGGCCTGACACCCGACCCGCGGCTGTTCTTCTGGCCGTGGGGCTTCGCGTGGCTGCTCGCGTTCGGCCTGTTCTTCCTCCGCTACGGTCCGGACGGGCGGGTCTTCGTGACGATGCCCGGCTGGGTGCCGCTGACGGCGTTGTTCGCGCTGATGATCGTGGCCGGCGTCGTGACCGGGGTGCTCGGTGCTCGCGCGGGCCGGGACGTCAGCGGGCCCTCCAGCCGGCAGGGCGCCATGTACGGCATCACGTGGTCCGTCGGCTTCGCCGGGCTCAGCATCGTGCTGTCGCAGGTGTCGGACCAGCTGCCGGACACCGGCGCGATGATGCTGTGGTCGGGCGCGATGGTGGCGCTCACCGGCGTGCTGCACATGGCCGGCGGTGCCATGTGGGAGAACCGGGACATGTTCGTGCTCGGGGCCTGGACCAGCGCCGTCAACATCGCGGGCGTGCTGCTCGGGCCCGGCTGGCACGCGCTCGGGCTGGCGGTGCTGGGCGGCGGCGGGATGCTGGTGACCGGGTTCCTGGGCTGGAAGCGGCTCCGCCGGTGAGCCGTACGGAAATCCCCGAACTCGACCCTGTCATCCACGCCCAGGCGCGGCTGCGGGTCGTGTCGGCGCTGTCCATGCTGCGCGAGGGCGACTCGGTCGCGTTCCCGCGGCTGCAGGAGATCCTGCGGATGACCGCGGGCAACCTCTCCGTCCACCTGCGCAAGCTCGAGGACGCGCGCTACGTCGAGGTCACCAAGACCCACCGGGGGCGCACGCCGGCGACGCTCGTGCAGCTCACACCGCGGGGACGGCTCGCGTTCGAGGACTACACCGCGGCCCTGCGCGCCCTGCTCGACCCGGCCGCGGAGCCGCAATGAGACCCGCCGTGCACGACCTCGCCGAGGAGCCGCGATGATGCTCGCCCGTGCCGTCGACGCCAGCTGCCGCTTCGGGGAGGTGCTCGCGCTCGACCGGGTCAGCCTCGACGTGGCCGAGGGTGAGGTGGTCGGGCTGCTCGGCCCCAACGGCGCGGGCAAGTCCACGCTGGTCGGGCTGCTCACCGGGTTGCGGCGGCCGACCGGGGGCCGGGTGGAGCTGTGCGGCGGTGACCCGCGCGAGCCGGCGTCGCGGCTGGCGCTCGGTGTCACCCCGCAGGAGACCGGGCTGCCCGCGGCGCTGCGCGTCGGTGAGGTGGTCGACTACGTCGGCGCGCACTTCCCGGACCCGCTGCCCCGGGGCGAGGCGCTGGACGCCTTCGGGCTCGGCGACCTGGCCCGGCGGCAGTGCGGCGGGCTCTCGGGCGGGCAGCGCCGCCGGGTCGCGGTGGCGCTGGCGTTCGTGGGGCGGCCGCGGATCGTGTTCCTCGACGAGCCGAGCACCGGGCTCGACATCGAGGCCCGGCACGCGCTGTGGGACGGCATCCGGGCGTTCGCCGCCGCGGGCGGCACGGTCGTGCTGACCAGCCACTACCTCGAGGAGGTCGAGGCGCTGGCCCGGCGGGTGGTGGTGATCGGGGGAGGCCGGGTGCTCGCCGACGACACGGTGCCGTCGATCCGCGGCCTGGTCGCCATCCGCCGGGTCAGCTTCACGACCGCCGTGCCGCCGCCGGAGCTGCCCGGCGTGGTGGGCGTCGAACGCGACGGCGGGCGGACCCATCTGCTCACCGCCGACGCGGACCGGCTCGTCCGGGACCTGGTCGCGCACGACGTGCCGTTCGCCGGGCTGGAGGTGCGCCCGACGTCGCTGGAGGAGGCGTTCCTCACCCTGACCGCTGCTGCTTCCGCTGCCACTGCTTGACGGAAGGCGTACGGATCAATGATTTCCCTTGCCCTCACCCACGCCAGGTTCCAGCTGCTCGAGGTGGTGCGGCTGCCGATCGCGCTGGTCGGCAGCGCGTTCTTCCCGGCCGTGTCGATGCTGTTCTTCGTCGTGCCGTTCGCGGGCGACGACCCGCTGGGCGCGACGCTCGCGACGGCGTCGATGGTCACGTTCGCGGTGCTGACGACCAACCTCTTCCAGTACGGGATCGGGGTGGCCGAGGATCGCCAGCAGCCCTGGAGCCCGTACGCGCGGACCCTGCCCGCCGGTCCGCTGCCGCGCTTCGCCGGACGGATCATCGCCGGGTTCGTGATGATGTCGATCTCCCTGGTCCCGGTCGTGGCGATCGCGGCGCTGCTCACCGCGGCGACGATCACGCCCGCGCGGTTCGGGCTCGCCCTGCTGACCACGCTGCTGATCGCGGTCCCGTTCATCCTGATGGGACTGGCCATCGGATACTCGCTGCCGGCCAAGGCTGCCATCGTCGTCGCTCAGGTGTTGTTCCTCCCGCTGGCGTTCGGCGGCGGCCTGATGACGCCGGCGGGCGGGGCTCCCGGGTTCATCGAGGACCTGGCCCCGTTCCTGCCCACCGGCGGCGCGGTCCGTCTCATGTGGGCCGCGGCCGGCGACTTCCCCGTGGAGCCGTTGTCGGTCGCGGCGCTCGCAGGGTGGACGCTTCTGCTAGGGGCGCTGGCCGTGTGGGCGTACCGGCGTGACGAGGGCCGCCGGTTCCGCTGATTGTTCAGACTTTTCGCATAGATCGCGATGGAGGTAGCGACGGCATGGTCACCCGTCGTAAGCTCTCCAACCGGCACGGGGGGTGATCTCACCGCTACTTCCGTGCGCAGCGACGCTTCTCCACCCCCGTTCCGCAGCAGGGCACAGGTCTGACACCCGTGTGTCCTCTGTGGATGCTTCATGCGCCGGAAGGGCCGGAAGAACAGCGATGACGACCCCCAGGTGGCGTCCGGCGGCCGATGCGGTCTGGCTGGCCGGCCACGACAGCACCGACGGCAAGCCGGTGCTGCAACCGGAGACGCTCGCGACCGGGCTGGCGGCGGCGCTCCTCGCCGAGCTGGTCATCCGGCAGTGGATCACCGTCGACCCGCAGACCCGCGACGAGGCCGCCCGGATCCGGCTGCGGGCGCCCGAGTCCTGCGGCCACCTCGAACCGGTCGAGGGCTGCCCGGTCTGCCCGCTGGTGACCTGGAACCTCGGCGACGCGGCCGAGCAGGCGGTGCTCGACGGGCTGCGGCGCCGCCTGCGGGAGGTCTGGAGCGCGAGCGCCGACCGGACCCGGATCCCCACCCAGGACCTGCAGACGTGGATCCGCTACATGCAGGAGCCGGCGGACCGGCGCTACCTGGACCGGCCGGTCACCGAACTCGTCGAGCAGCGCCTCTCCGCCGCGGGCGTCATCCACCAGGTCGAGCGCGGACTGATCCGCCGCAAGCTCGTCTGGGCGCCCCGCAACAGCGCCGACGCCGGCGGCGCCACCAAGACGATCGGCCTCAAGTTCCGCGAGCGCGCCAGCCTCGCCCCCGACGACTTCCTGCTCACCGCGCTGGTCTTCGCCATCGGCCTCGACGCGGCCGCCTTCGACCTGCTCAAGCCGGCCGAACGCGACGAACTCAAGAAGCGCGCCCTGCTGGCGCTCCCCGAGCCGCTGCAGGTCCTGCTCCTCACGACCCAGAGCATCCATCACAAGGCTGTTCTGATCCGCTGATCCATCCCCCTCGCATGAAGGAGCACCGGTGCCCAGCACCTTATCCGCATCCCCGGACATGGCCCTGACGCCCGGCCGCATGGGCGTCCCGGGCATCAGCCTGGCGATCGCCTCGTCGGTGGCCCCCCTCACCGTCGTGGCCGGCGTCGTCACCACCGGCATCGCCGTCACCGGTCTGACCGCCGTGTCCGCGGCGATGATCGCGCTCGCCGTCAGTCTGATCATCTTCTCGGTCGGGTACGTGGCGATGGCCCGGCACATCGCCAACGCCGGCGCCTTCTACGCCTACATCGCCAAGGGGATCGGCCGCCCCGTGGGCGTCGGCGGATCGCTGATCGCGCTGCTCGCGTACAACTGCTTCCAGGTCGCCAGTTACGGCGGTTTCGGCGCCATCGCCGCGCCGCTGTTCTCCGACTGGTTCGGTTTCGACGTGCCCTGGTGGGCGCTCGCCGTCGCGGTCTGGGCCGTGGTCGCCTGGCTGGGCCGCCGCGACGTGAAGGTCAGCGAGCGCGTCCTCGCCGTCATGGTCATCGCCGAGACGCTGCTCGTGGTCTTCTACTGCCTGGCCATCCTGGTCTCCGGCGAGTTCAGCTTCTCCGCCGCGCCGTTCTCCACCTCGGCGCTGTTCCACTCCGGCGGCGGCGCGCTGCTGGCCATCGGCGCCACCGCGTTCGCCGGCGTCGAGCAGGGCGCCGTCTATGTCGAGGAGGCCCGCGACCCGAAGCGCTCGGTGCCGCGCGCCACCATCCTCACCATCGCCGTCATCGGCGCGCTCTACGCGGTCGCCAGCTGGATCCAGATCTCGGCCGCCGGCGACCAGGTCGTCGCGCGGGCCGGCGAGGAGGGCCCGAACCTCTTCTTCAACCTGGCCGCCGTCACCATCGGCGACACCGCTGTCGACGTCGGCACGCTGCTGTTCGCGACCAGCCTCGCCGCGGCGATGATCGCGTTCCACATGATCATCTCGCGCTACATCTTCGCGCTGGGCCGCGAGGGCGTCCTGCCCACCGCGTTCGCCCGGACCGTCGGCGGCGCCCCGCGCGTCGCCTCCCAGACCCAGTCGGCGCTCGCGCTGGCCGTCATCGCCGTCTACGCGATCGCCGGCTGGGACCCGCTGGTACAGCTCTTCTTCTGGGGCGGCACCACCGGCGGCGTCGGCGTGCTGCTGCTCATCACCGTGACCAGCATCGCCGTCCTCGGCTACTTCGTGCGCGACCTGCGCGGCGAGTCCCCGTGGACGGGCCGGATCGCCCCCGCCGTCGCGATCGTGCTGACGGCCGGCATCAGCATCTTCGTCCTCGACAACCTGTCCACCCTGTACGGCGTCGAGCCCGGAACCGGTCCGGCGTTCTGGATGCCCGTCGTGGCGGGCCTGCTCTTCGTGGCCGGTGTCGCCCGCGCGCTCGTGATGAAGGCCCGGCGTCCCGACCTCTACGCGGGCATCGGGCTCGGTCCGGAAAGCGTCAGCGGCGTCAGCAGCGGCGGCGACTTCTCCGCGATCCTCAACTCCGGCTCGTCCGGGTCCTCCGGCTCTTCTGGTCGTTCCGGACGGGGGGACCGCTGATGTTCCGGACCGTCACCTCCGAGGCCGACGCGCCCGACGTCGCCGTGCTGCTGGGCCTCGCCTTCGACCCACAGGACATCAACCACTGGCTCGTCGACGACCCGGCCGAACGCCGCGAGCGCATGACCGGCTGGTTCGAGATCCTCACCCGCCACGCGATCGCCGGCGCGGGCCGCGTCGTCGTCGCCGAGGACGGCACCGCGGCCGCCGTCTGGTTCGACAACACCTCCGAGGGCAGCGCCCCCGACGACTACGACGAGCGCCTCGCCGCCGTCGCCGGCCCGCACCTGCCCCGCGTCCCGGAGCTCGACGAGCTGCTCGAGAAGCACCACCCGGCCGAGCCGCACTGGCACCTGGCGTTCCTCGTGGTCCACCCGGCCTGGCAGCGGCGGGGGATCGGCAGCAAACTCATGCAGCACACGTACGGCGAGCTCGCCGCCCCGATCTACCTGGAGGCGACGACGGTGGCGAGCCGCACGCTCTACGAGACGCGGCACGGCTTCGAGCGCATGACACCCGCCGACATCAGTACGGCCGGCGGGCCGCCCTTCCACCGCATGTGGCGCCCCGGTCTCTGACCCCCGTGGCCCCGGCAGGCGTGGCCTGCCGGGGCACGCGTCTGCTCCGCCCCTCGCCCCGGTCAGCAGTTGGCGCTTTTGTGCTTGACCGCGTATTCCCGGTCGTCGTCGGTGATGCCGGCCGGGACGCCCGCGAAGTGGCTCTCCACCTTGTCGCCGGCGCGGAGCTGCTCGTAGTGCAGGTGCGGGGCGCTGGAGTTGCCGGTGCTGCCGATGCGGCCCAGCTGGTCGCCGCGCTCGACGCGCTGGCCCTCCTCGACCAGGGGCGGCTCGAGCAGGTGCAGATACAGGGTCTCCCAGCGGCCGCCGTGGTCGATCTTGACCCAGTAGCCGCCGCCGCGGCCCTGCTCGCCCCTGGGATTGTCGGGGGTGCGCTCGCCGAGGCTGCCATTGAGGCCCGCGTCGACGACCGTGCCCGCGAAGGACGCCAGGACCGGGCGGCCCCAGATCTCGCCGGACGTGGGATAGAAATCGATGTCGTACGGGTCGTGGCCCGGGTAGGTGCTCAGCGTCCACGTCTCGCCGCACGCGACGGGCAGCTCGAAGGCGGGCCGGGGGCCGGGCGGGCTCAGCCGGTCCCTCGCCATCAGCCCGCCCGCGACGAGGCCGCCCGCCGCGAGGGCGGTGGCTCCGGTGATGGCGAGCGTGGTGCGGGCGCGGCGGGTGATCACCCGATCGATGGTGCCACTTCCGTGCCAGCGTTTGCTGGCGCCCGCATTCTCCGCTTGCCTTTCCCGGAAGCAGGCGCTATCTTTGGAGCGGGTCAAAGACCGGCAGCGATGACCGTTTCATTCCGCGCCGGCCCTGGGTATATCTCCGGAGCGACGAGCCCTCCGACATGACGTCGACGGCCTCGCCCGGTTTCTCCCCCGAGCATCACGGTGCTTGTGGCCTGCTTGACCGTGCGGCGTGAGTGAAGCCGACGCGCGGGCGTGACCTGCACTGATCCCAGCCGGCAACCGGCTCGGGACAGCGTTCGCGGGCTTGCGCCACGGCTTCCGGGCATGGAACCGGCTGTGGCGGGACCCGGGTCGCGCTCACGATGTCGCGGGAATCTCCTTGCCGCATTTCCATTCTTCATGCGCGGGATCGGGCCGTGCGACGCATTTCACAGCGAATGCGGCGCCGCGATTCCGCCTGCCCTTTCCCTTCTTTTCTCAGGAGTTTCTGTGACCACCACCGAACTGAGCACCACCGAACTGACCACCACCGAACTGACCACCACCGAACTGGCCGGCGGGGCGACGGTCGCAGCGCGCCGCCGCTCGCGCTCCGCGAAGCCCCGGCCCAAGAGCGCCGGTCGCGCCACCGCGGGTGCCGGCCGGGTCGCGACGGACGGCAAGGACGGCGGCACGATGATCGCCGTCACCGGGCTGATCGATGTCGTGGACGAGCGGGCCTGGGTGCGCGCCGACGGCTACCTGCCCGGACCCGGCGACGTCGAGGTGTCCGCCGGGCAGCTCCGGACGCTCGGGCTGAGGCGCGGCGACCACGTCATCGGCGTGGTGCACGGCGGGTCCGGCAAGCGGGCCGAGCTGAGCGTGACGACCGTGAACGGCAGGGAGCCGGGGGAGCGCCGCCCCGATTTCTACCAGCTGACCGCGCTGCACCCGCAGGAGCGGCTGCGGCTCGATCACGGCGCCGGGGTGACCGCGCGGGCCGTGGACCTGTTCATGCCCGTCGGCAAGGGGCAGCGCGCGCTGATCGTGTCGCCGCCCAAGGCCGGCAAGACCATGATCCTGCAGGCCATGGCGCAGGCGATCACCGCGAACCACCCCGAGTGCCACCTGATGGTCGTGCTCGTCGACGAGCGGCCCGAGGAGGTCACCGACATGCGCCGCACGGTGCGGGGTGAGGTCGTGGCGGCCACGTTCGACCAGCGGCCGTCGGACCACATCGCGCTGGCCGAGCTGGCGATCGAGCGCGCGAAGCGCCTGGTCGAGGACGGTCGCGACGTCGTGGTGCTGCTCGACTCGATCACGCGGCTGGCCCGCTCCTACAACCTCGCGGCGCCCGGCCGGGGCCGCACGCTGTCGGGCGGGCTGGACTCGACGGCGCTCTATCCGCCGAAGCGCCTGCTCGGCGCGGCCCGCAACATCGAGGGCGGCGGCTCGCTGACGATCGTCGCGACGGCGCTGGTCGACACCGGGTCCGCGCTGGACGGCGTGATCTTCGAGGAGTTCAAGGGCACGGGCAACGCGGAGCTGCGCCTCGACCGTGGCCTGGCCGAGTCGCGGGTCTTCCCCGCCGTGGACGCCGCCGCCTCGGGCACCCGCCGGGACGAGAACCTGCTGGCCCCGGCGGAGCTGGCGCTCGTGCACCGGCTGCGCCGTGGCCTCGGCGCGCAGGAACGGCGTACGGGGATGGCGAAGGTCCTCGCCGAACTGCGCGGCACCTCCTCCAACGCCGAGTTCCTCCGCCGGCTGGCCGGCTGAAAAGTTTTCCCACTCGGCGGGCAACCTCGGGAGGTTGCTGGACCACTGGGCATGTGAGCGTCCACAATCCATCCACATCCATCAATCAGTGGGTGTGTGTGGCCGCTCCGGTGTTAACGCTCACACGCCCCCGACCGAGTGAGGATCCCCCATGCAGACAGCACCACGCCGGCGCCGATGGCGGGCCGCTCTGGCCGCCCTCGCGGTCGCCGCGATCGGCGGGACCGGCGCCCTGATCGGCATCCAGCAGGCCAGTGCCGCGACGGTCAACACCGCCGCCTGGTACGTCTTCGTCAACCGCAACAGCGGCAAGGCCATGGACGTCTACAACCTGGCCACCAACGCCGGCGCCGGCATCGCGCAGTTCACCCGCAACGACGGCAACTGGCAGCAGTGGCAGTTCGTCGACGCGGGCAGCGGCTATTACAAGATCAGGAGCCGGCACAGCGGGCTCCTGCTGGAGCTGCCGAACGCCACCGACGGCACCCAGCTGATCCAGAACACCGACAACGGCACCACCCGCCAGCAGTTCACGCTCAAGGACTCCGACGGCGGCCACGTCCGGCTACTCAACCGGCACAGCGGCAAGGCCGTCGAGGTGTGGGAGCACTCCACCGCCGACGGCGCGGTCGTGGCCCAGTACGCGGACCTCGGCAACCCCAACCAGCAGTGGCAGCTGGCGCAGGCCGGGACCGGCGGCGGGTCGGCGGCGGGCTGCGGCACGGGCACGTTCCAGTCCGAGGTCACGGTCAGCGGCAGCACCTGGACCGCGCGCAACGCGTCCGGCGCGAGCGTCTACAGCGGCACCGACTTCCGCGCCGCCGTGCAGGCCGGCATCGGCAGCCTGACCGCCGGGCGCACCTCGATCCAGCGGGTCGTGGTCCGCGGCAACGGCTCCATCGCGGCCGGGGCGCGCATCTCGCTGGCCAGCTACACGTCGCTGTCGGTCTGCGGCACGATCAACGTGACCGGGCCGGGCAGCGGCGACTACGCGCCGATCTACGCGCGCGGGGTCAGCAACATCGAGGTGCCGTACCTGACCCTCACCGGCACCCCGATCTACGGCATCTTCATGCGCAACGTCACCAACGTGTGGCTGGGCCAGCTCGACATGCGCCTCGGTGCGGGCCTCGGCGTGCGCATCGACAACCGCGGCAACACCGCCGAGTGGACCCGCAACGTGCGCATCGACAACGTGTACGTCTCCGGGGCGAGCTCGCACGCCGTGGAAACGTACGGTGTGGACGGACTCACGGTCGGCACGGTCACGGCGCGCAACGTCGGCGAGTCGGGCCTGCTGCTCAACCAGACGATCAACGCCACGGTCGGTACGGTCGACGCGGAGAACGCGGGCTCGGGCACCGGTTACGCCGCGTTCCGGATGGCGAACCGCAACGGCCGGGTCGGCGACGCGTACCCGAACAACATCAGGGTCGGCACGGTCAAGGCCCGCGCTGGCGGCCGGGGCGTCTTCTGCGTCTCGGAGAGCGGCGGCGCCACGATCGACCGGGTCGACATCGCCAACACCGGCAACAACTCCGTCCTCGTCGAGAACTGCCACAACGTCGTGATCGCCGGCGTCTCGGGCACGATCAGCGGCGGCGGCGAGGTGCGCATCTCGTCGCGGACGGAGTTCGCGCCCAGTTCGGGCATCCGGTTCCAGAACCTCTCCGTGAGCAACACGAACATCACCTGGAGTCCCTGCACGGGCAGCAACAACACCATCAGCAACGTCACCCGTACGAACTCGGCACTGACCTGGTGCTGACAGCCGCGGGCGCCCGCTCCGCCCCCGAGAAGCGGGCGCCTGCCCCTCCGCCCGTAGCGCCGGAGCGGGCGCCCGTCCCTCTGTCCGAGGCATCGGAAGGGCGCCCGATCCGCCGCACTCGCCGCCGCCC
>CAKUMG010000021.1 GCA_934667465.1 uncultured Actinoplanes sp.
CCGCGATCCCGATGACGACCGAGGTCGCCAGCGCGCGGGTGCTGTGCAGTGCCAAGGATCTGACTTTCTGGGCGGTGCCGGTGTTGCGAACGGCCCAGTTTGTCGACTGCACGATACAGGCGAAGTCGCCTGTGATGATCTTGAGGTGAACATCTGCCGTCCGGCCCGGTCAGGGGGCCGGACGGCGCAGCGTGGATCAGCGCATGGACAGGTGCACGTGGTTGGTGTGGTCGCTGGACGGGTCGCCACCGGCCCCGCTGTACGACTGCCAGCCGCTGCTCGGCAGCCAGATGCGCTTGAACCAGATGACGTAGAGCACGCCCAGCCGGTCCGCGTTGTCGATGAAGTAGTTCGCCAGGTTGTCGCCGTAGGTGCGGCTGCTGCCCGTGGCGACCCCGCCGAAGCCGTTCTTGTCCGACGCGAAGTCGCACGCGCGGCCCTTGGGATGCTCGCCGGAGTTCTGCTGCCGGAAGCACGCGACGAAGCGGGTGAACCCGTCCTTCTGGGCCTCCTGCATCGCGTGCAGGGTGCGCGGCGTGATGCAGCCGCTCGTGGTCGGGTCGTTGACGCTGCACCCCTCGCTCACCAGCGAGCCGTCCGAGTTGCGCGGCGCCGCCGCGGCGGACGAGCTGTTGCCGCCGCCCGACGAGCCGCTGCCGGACGATGCGGCCTGCTCCTGCTGGGCCTGCGCGTTCGCCGTCTTCAGCGCGTTCTCCGCCTCCGTCTTGCGCTTGGCCATGACGTTGACCTGGCGCTGCTGGTTGCGGATCTCGGTCTCGACGGCGGTCTTCGCCTGCTGCTGCTCGGTCCGGGACGACGTGAGCTCGGTGACCGCGCGCTCCTGCTGGACCGCCATGGTCTCCAGCGTCCCGACCCGCTCCAGCAGGTTGTCCGTCGAATTGGCGGTGAGGAGCACGCCCATCGTGTTGAGCCGGCCGGTGCGGTAGGTCTGCTGGACGACCTCGTCGAGCGCGGCCTGCCGGGGCCCGAGTTCGACGTCGATCTCCTTGAGCCGCGCGGTCAGCTCCTGCTGGCGCTTCTTGGACGCCGCGAGCGCCTCCTTGGCCTCGACGAAGCCCTTCGAGGCCGCCTCGACCTTCTCGATCAGCTCTTTCGAGCCGCCCTCGCCGTCGTCACCGGAGTCGCCGGGAGCGGCCAGCGGGCGCGGCAGGGCCTGCGCCGGCCCCGGGGTGGCGACCGCCAGCCCGGCGGTCGCGACGAGCGCGGCCACCAGGGCCGCTGTTCGTCGGCGAACAGAGGGGATTGCCACGTGCCTTCCTTCCGTCGGCCGCCGACCGGGTTAGCTGACGGGTTCGGGACGGAAGCGATCCCTACCGCAGTGACCTGCGGATTCACCCCAATTCCGGATGGGTCCCCGGCTCGCCTCGCGGCGATTGGGCGGCGGCTCCGTGATGGAACCGTGACGAAGACTACCTATCAATTTCTCGCATTAACAGCCGTCATACTCAGGGCAGTCGGGCATGCACTTTACGTAATGGCTGGTTACGGAGAGAACTTAACGACTCACGTTGATATGAGTTACGGGCTATGACCCACATCACGAAATCGAGTGATGACGCAAAGTCGTTGCTCCGTAACGCGTTTGCTCGTCGCGCGACCTCGGAGACTTGCCCCGGAGTCAGGTAAGCTTTCGCCCGGTCACGCCCGAATGAGCACCGCCCCAACGGTGCCGGCGTGCCACCGCTCAATCGCCGAGAGGCGAGCCGGGGAACCACGCAGTAATGGGGTGAATCCGCTGAGTCAGCGGTAGGGATCGCTTCCGTCCCGAACCCGTCAGCTAACCCGGTCGGCGGCTACCCGGAAGGAAACTGCATGACGGCAAGACGCGGCCGCCAGTGGCTGAATCTGGCCCTGGCCTCGCTCGTCGGGCTCAGCCTGATCGTCGCGCCCGGTTCACCGGCGACGGCGGCACCCTCGGGCACGTCCGACACGGCCAAGGAGGCCGACGACACGCTGCTCAGCGAGGTGCTCGACAGCACCGGTCGGCGCTACGCCGCCGCGAAGAACGCGGTCGCGAAATCCACCAAGAACCAGCTCAACCTGGCACTCAAGGTGAAGAACGCCGAGGCCAAGCGCGACCAGCTGCTGCCCGAGGTCGAGGCGATCGCCAACCAGCAATACCGCACCGGCGGCGTCAGCACGATCAGCTTCCTGCTGGACACGGGCTCGCCCGACGGGTTCCTGCAGAAGGCGGTCTCGCTGGAGGAGTTCAACACCCTCCAGGACATGAAGCTGCGGGAATACAACGCGGCCATCGACGAGGTCGCCACCGCCAAGGCCCGGCTCGACGCCGAAGTCAAGGCGCAGAAGCAGAATCTTGCGCTGATGGACAAGCAGAAGGAGTCCGCCGAGGACGCCCTCGCGCTTGTCGGTGGCAACTCGGTCACCAAGGGCCTGGTCGACACGAAGAGCCGGCTGGCGGCGCCCGCGCCCAAGAATGCCAACGGCGAATACGGCGGCGAGCCCTGCAACGTCGACGACCCGACGACCAACGGCTGCATCACCCGCCTGACGATGCATATGTATAAGGAAGTGAAGAAGGCGGGCTTCGACCGATTCGTCGGTTGTCACCGTGACGGCGGCCCGTTCGAGCACCCCAAGGGCCGCGCCTGCGACTGGTCCCTGCAAAACAGCGGGTTCGCGCCGTTCCACAACGACGACACCTTCCAGTACGGCAACAACCTGATGGCCTTCCTGGTCCGCAACGCCGACCGGCTGGGCATCCTCTACGTCATCTGGAACAGGCAGATCTGGTTCCCCGCCTCGGGCTGGAAGAGTTATTCCGGACCAAGCGCCCATACCGACCACGTCCACGTCTCGATGCTCTGAGACGACGCGCCCCACAGCCCCCGTTCCCCTCCAGGGAGCGGGGGCTTTGCCATAGAAAAAGGCCGCTGTCGTAGCTGAGCGGGTGGTGCAGACCGCTGCTCACGCCGAGGGCCGCGCGGCACGGGCCAGGCGCCTGGCGGCGCCAGAACGGCCCGCACCACCCGGCGACGTGCGTGAGTGGGCACGCAAAAACCCCCGGCCGCGGGGCGACCGGGGGCGATGCGGAGCGAGCCCGAAATGTTCGATCACGCACGTGGCCGGGTGGGGCTTCGCGCTCCGGACGCGCCAGCGGCCGGCGAAGCCCCGCCCGGCACCTCGGCGGGAGCAGCGATCCGTACGCCCCACCCAGCTACGACATGCTCTCGATCTAGAGGCTGACCGCCCGGCGAACCGGAGCCCGCCCGGCCGGCTGCACCGGCGCGGGACCCGCGGGCGGCGCCGGCGGGATCGGCAGGACGACGGGCTTCACCTGCGTGACCGTCACCTCCTTGCCGTGGTGCACCAGGTCGAGCGTGGCCGACCCGCCGCCGTTGCGCAGCGAGTAGGTCACCTCGTCCTTCGTGACCTCGACGCGGAGCCGCTTGCCCCGCCAGAGCAGCGAGAACTCCAGGTTGCTGATCCGGCTCGGCAGCCGCGGCGCGAACATCAGCTGACCGTTGTAGTCGCGCATGCCGCCCAGACCCGCCACCAGCGCGATCCAGGAGCCGGCGAGCGACGCCACGTGCACGCCGTCGCGCGAGTTCTGGTGCAGGTCGTGCAGGTCCATCAGGGCCGCTTCGCCGAGGTAGTCGTGGGCGAGCTCGAGATGCCCGACCTCCGCCGCCCCGACGGCCTGGATGCACGCGGACAGCGACGAGTCGCGGACCGTGCGGGCGTCGTAGTAGGCGAAGTTGCGGGCCTTCTCCTCGGGCGTGAAGGCGTCCCCGCGGATGTACATCGCCATGACCAGGTCGGCCTGCTTGACGACCTGCTTGCGGTACAGGTCGAAGTACGGGTAGTTGAGCAGCAGCGGGTAGCCCTCGGGCGGGGTGTTCTCGAAGTCCCACTCCTGCAGCCGGGTGAAGCCCTCGCACTGCTGGTGCACGCCCAGCTCGCGGTCGTAGGGGATGTGCACCGAGGCGGCGGCGTCCCGCCAGGAGGCGAGCTCCTCGTCGTCGACGCCCAGCCGGCGCGCAACGTCGGGGTGGCGCTTGGCCGCGTCGGCCGCCGCGTAGAGGTTCTGCTGCGCCATCAGGTTGGTGTAGATGTTGTCGTTGACCACGGCGGTGTATTCGTCGGGGCCGGTGACGCCGTCGATGTGGAAGCGGCCGTGCCGGTCGTGGTGGCCGAGCGAGCGCCACAGGCGGGCCGTCTCGACGAGCAGTTCGAGGCCGTAATCCCGCTCGAAGTCCTCGTCGCCGGTGGCCGAGACATAGCGGCGGACCGCGTCGGCGATGTCGGCGCCGATGTGGAAGCCCGCGGTGCCGGCCGGCCAGTAGCCCGAGCACTCCTGGCCGCGGATGGTGCGCCACGGGAACGCCGCGCCCTGCAGGCCGAGCGTCTGGGCGCGCTCCTTGGCCAGGTCGAGCGTCGAGTGCCGCCAGCGCAGCACGTCGGCCGCCGCGGAGGGCTGGGTGTAGGTGAGGGCGGGGAGCACGAACGTCTCCGCGTCCCAGAACGTGTGACCGTCGTAGCCGGGGCCGCTGAGGCCCTTGGAGCCGATCGGGCGCTGCTCGGCGCGGGCACCGGCCTGCAGCGTGTGGAACAGCCCGAAGCGGACCGCCTGCTGCACCTCGGGATCGCCCTCGACCTTGACGTCGGAGTGGTCCCAGAACTCGTCCAGGTATTCGCGCTGGGACTCGATCAGCCCCTCCCAGCCGTCCAAGCGGGCGCTGGCGAGGGCCGCACCGACCTGGTCACGCACGGCGGGCAGCGAGCGGTTGCTGGACCACCCGTACGCGGCAAGCTTGACGACGCGCAGCTTCTGGCCCGGCTCGACCTTGGCCGCGACGGTGGTGCGCAGCCAGTCGGGGTGCCCCTCAGTGGTGACCGCGTGCTTGCCGGGCGCCTCGACGAGGTGCTCCATCGCGGCCGCCATGCGCAGGTCGCTGGCCTTGGTGCGGTGCACGAGCAGGCCGCCGGTGCGCTGCTCGAGGACCTCCTCGGCCTGCAGCGGGTGGTCGAGCACGGCCGCCACGCGCGGGTCCTTGCTCGACATCGGCAGCTGCTCGTTCGCGACCAGCTCGGACTGCAGGATCAGCCGGGCGGTGGAGTCGAGCGGCTCGACCTCGTAGAGGAACGCGACGACGGCGCGCTGGGTGAACGACACCATGCGCACGGTGCGGACCCGGATCGCCTGGCCGGAGGGGGACACCCACTCGACGACCCGCTCGAGCGTGCCCGCCCGCAGATCCAGGGTGCGCTCGTGGGAGCGCAGCTCGCCGTAGCGCACGTCGAACGGCTCGTCGTCGACGAGCAGGCGCATCAGCTTCGCGTTGGTCACGTTGACCATCGTCTGGCCCGACTCGGGGAAGCCGTAGCCGGCCTCGGCGTGCGGCAGCGGGCGCATCTCGTAGAACGAGTTGAGATAGGTGCCCGGCAGGCCGTGCGGCTCGCCCTCGTCCAGGTTCCCCCGAATGCCGATGTGGCCGTTGGACAGGGCGAAGACCGACTCGGACTGGGCCAGCAGGTCAAGGTCCAGCCGGGTCTCCCGGATGTGCCAGGGGTCGACGGGGTAGGCCCGTTCACGGATCACGGTGGTGCCTCTCAGCGGTGAGAAGAGGAAGTCTTTGGTGTGCTGGGGTGGGTGCTAGCGGGTCAGGAGCTCGGCAAGGTCCTGAACCACGATGTCGGCGCCGTGGGCGCGCAGCGCGTCGGCCTGACCGACCCGGTCGACGCCGATCACGATGCCGAACCCGCCGGCCCTGCCCGCCTCGACGCCCGCCAGGGCATCCTCGAAGACGGCGCAGTTCTCCGGCTCGACGCCGAGCAGCTTCGCACCATAGAGGAACGTGTCGGGCGCCGGCTTGCCGGGCAGGCCCTCCTCGCGGGCGACGACGCCGTCGACCCGCGCCTCCAGGTACTGGGTGATCCCCGCCGCTTCCAGCACGTCCTTGCAGTTGGCGCTCGCGGAGACCACGGCCCGGCGGAGCCCGGCCTCCGTCACGGCCCGCAGATAGTCCACCGATCCCGGGTAGACCTGCACGGCGCCCTCCGCGATCTTCTGGAGGACGAGCACGTTCTTGCGGTTGCCGATGCCGTTGACGGTTTCCGCGTCGGTCGCGTCGTCGGGCGTGCCTTCGGGCAGGATGATGCCCCGCGAGGCGAGGAAGGTGCGGACCCCGTCGGCACGCTGCCGCCCGTCGACATACCTGTGGTAGTCGTCGCCCGAGTCGAACGGCACGAAGGGCAGCGCGCGGCGCGCCGACCATTCCTGGAGGAAGACGTCGAACGTCTGTTTCCAGGCGGCGTTGTGGACCAGGGCGGTCTGTGTGAGCACGCCGTCAAGATCGAAGAGGCATGTCGTCACGTGAGGAGGTAGTCCGAACACTGGACCAATGTAGTCGCCCCCGGCGCCGGACACCCGAGAAAGCCCGACACGACATTTCCACGGCGTTTCCCCGCCGCGTCAGTCCCGCGACAACGGGCCGTTTACCAGGTCAGACGTGTTTGGCCCGGCAGGTCGGTCGATTTTGAGTCCGATAGTCGTCCCGATGGGACCCGTGGCCATCGAGACCTCGTCGCACAGCTGGTACGCCAGCCAGATGCCCCGGCCGCCGACGTCGAACGCCTCCGGCATCTCGGGCGGCCGGCGGAAGCGCTCCGGGATGCCGGGGCCGGAGTCGGTGACCGTGCACCGGACCGTGGCCGGGCCGGCCTCCAGCAGCAGCCGCCCGCTGCCGCCCGCGTGCAGCACGACGTTGGTGATCACTTCGTTGACCGCGAGGATGAAGCCGTCGAGCCGGTCGCCCAGGATCGCCGGGGTCAGCAGCCGGGACAGCTCGTGCCGCAGCACCGTGATGTCGTCGCGGCCGAAGACCCGGTCGAGCAGCGGGACCTCGCCGATCGGATGCCACGACGCATCGGCGTCCGGCGACTCCCTGCGCGGAGCCGGACGCAGCGCTCTCTGCCCGACGGTATCCTCCACCGCCGAGCAGCCTACGCCGTGTACCGCCTTCGTGGCAGGCCTGCGCCCGCCTTCCTGACGAACAAATCAGCGATGACCGACGTCGATCCGGTCGCCGTGCTCGTCGAAGAAGTGCAGCGCCTCCAGCCGGACGTGGACGGCGAGCGGGTGCCCCGGCGACACCGCGGGGTACGGAGCCAGCCGCACCGCCAGGTCCGCGGTCCGGCGCGAGTGGCGCCCGGGGTCGCTCAGGACCGACGCCTTCTCCGGCAGCGCCCCGTCCTCGGGCGGCACCCGGCGGGCCCGCTTCGTCAGCCGCTGCAGCACCTCCCCCGCCCGCTGCACCGGTCCGCCCGCGGTGGAGGCGCCCTCCGCCACTTTGCCCGGCTCGTCGACGACCACCGCGGTCGCCCCCACGTCGACGTAGGCGAGCGACTCGTGCCCGTGGTGCTCCAGGTAGCGGATCCGGCCGTGCAGCACGTCTCCGGGGCTCGTGGGCGTGACCGGTGTGAGCGCCTCCGCCCGTACCCCGATGACGATCCTCTCGCCGTGGTAGCGCGCGATCGCCCGTGCCCGCAGATCGGTCCAGGGCAGGTACAGCGCCTGGTCGCCGAGGTGCAGGGCGACGTAGCGGTCCAGGTGCACGTAGACCGAGGCCTCGAGCAGGTTCATCCGCGGCGATCCCAGGAACGCCGCGACGTAGAGCGTGGCCGGTCGCCCGTACACCTCGGTCGGCGAGCCCAGGTCCTGCAGCACGCCCTTGCGCATGATCGCCACCCGGTCGGCCATGGTGAGCGCCTCGGCCTGGTCATGGGTGACGTACATCGTGGTGACGCCGAGCTCGCGGGTGAGCCCGGTGATCTCGTTGCGCAGGTCCGCCCGCAGGCCGCTGTCGAGGTTGGAGAGCGGCTCGTCCATGAGGAACAGGCCGGGCCGGCGGATGATGGCCCGGCCCATCGCAACCCGCTGGCGCTGACCGCCGGAGAGCTGGGCGGGCTTGCGGCCCAGCACGTCGCCGATGCCCAGCGCGGCGGCAATGTCGCCGATGCGCTCGTCGCGCGGGCCGGGCTCGACGCCGGAGAGCTTGAGCGGGAAGCCGATGTTGTTCCCGACGGTCATGTGCGGATACAGCGCGAAGTCCTGGAAGACCATGGCGATCTGCCGGTCGCGGGGCGGCAGGTCGTTCACCGGGACGCCGTTGAGCAGGATCGCCCCGGCGGACGGGTCCTCGAGCCCCGCGATCATCCGCAGCACCGTCGATTTTCCGCACCCCGAGGGGCCGAGCAGCACCAGGAACTCACCGTCCCTGACGTCGAGGCTGACCCGGTCGACCGCGACGGTGCCGTCGGGCCAGACCTTGGTGACGTCTTTGAGCGCAACGGTGGACACCGCCGACCTCCGGATAGAGCCGCGAGAGATGGCTCAGCGTGACCATGTGCATCGATGAGTGCCATCGGGTGAACGGCCATTGACACTCTGTCACCACTTCGTCACATTTCAATATCCGCAGGTCAGATACGAAAAAGCGCCCGGCACGCCGGGAAAAGGCGTACCGGGCGTGATGATGAATTTACGAAGCGGCTTCGCCGAGCAGCACCCGGCGGACCACCCGCTCCGCGGCCTTGCCGTCGTCCAGGTAGCAGAACTTGTCGCGGAAACGGGCCCGCTTCGCCGCGGCCCCGGCGCTCGCGTACTCCCCCGTCACGAACGCGTCGACGAGCTCGGTGAAGGTCGTCGCGACGGCGCCCGGCGGCAGCTCCATCAGGTCGAAGTACACGCCGCGCAGCTCGCGGTAGGCCTGCCAGTCCGGGGCGAAGATGACCAGCGGCTTGTCCAGTACCGCGAAGTCGAACATGGCGGACGAGTAGTCGGACACCATCACGTCGGCGGCCAGGTAGAGGTCCTCCACCACCGGGTACGCCGACACGTCCACGATCCGGCCGCGGGTCTGCGCCTTGTGGTCGGCCGCCACGTAGAAGTAGTGCGCCCGGACCAGCAGCACGGTGTCCGGCCCGAGCCGGTCCGCGAACGCCTCCACGTCGAGCACCCGGGCGCCCACCGGCAGCCACTCGCGGTGCGTCGGGGTGTAGAGCACGACCCGCTCGTGCGGCTGGATGCCCAGCTTCTCCCGGAGCGCCGCGACCTCCTCGGGACCCGCCGTGACCAGCCGGTCGTTGCGTGGGTAGCCGACCTCCAGCGTCTCGTGCCGGGTCGGGTACGCCCGCTCCCACGCGATCGTGGTGTGCGCGTTCGCGGTGATGCTGAAGTCCCAGCGATCGGCCCGGCGCATCTGGGCGTGGAAGTTCTGGTCCTTCGCGGCCGCCGGGTGATCGGCCTGGTCCATGCCCATCATCTTCAGCGGCGTGCCGTGGTGGGTCATGACGTGCGTGGTGCCCTGCCGCTTGACCGCCCAGTTGGGCCAGTTCACGTTGTTGACCAGGAAACGGGCGCGGGCGAGCGCGCGGTAGTAGGCGGGCGTGCCCGCGACGACGTATTCGGTGCCGGGCGGGACCGACTTGGCCCGGCCCTTGCCGACGACCCACACGGTGCGGATGCCGGGCGCGAGCTCGGCGGCCTTGGCGGCGATGGCGGCCGGGTTGCAGGTCACCCCGCGATACCAGTACGCCGCGTAGAGCGCGAGGTTCTGGTCGACCGGCCGGCGCAGCTGGAGCTTGTAGTAGCCGCGGTACAGCGCGGCGCGCGCCCGCTTGGCGAGCCGCTTCGCCCGGCTGATCGGCGCCTGCTTCACCCTGCGGGCGAGCTTGACCACGCGCTGCGCGCGGAGCACGTTGCGGTAGGAGCTGAACGAGCCCCGCTCGATGGCCTGCAGGCGCAGCTTGCCGGCCCGGCCCGGCACTTCGTATCCGGAGGCGGGCTTGTAGCGGCGATAGTCCTCGGCCACCCGCTGGAAGAAGCGCTCGCGGGAGGCCTTCTTAACCCGCTGGTTGTTCTTGAGGACGACCAGGTAGTGCCACATCATCCGCTGGAAGATCAGCGGGCGCAGCGCCGCGGCCCGGTCGCCCGCATACTCGTCGACCAGCGCCATTGCGTGGCCCCAGTGGTCGAAGATCTCGAAGTGCCGGTCGTCCAGGGTGCGCGTGATGGCCCCGGTGCGGCGCTGCCGGTAGTGCACGGCGGTCCGCGGCACCGCGGTGATCCGCTCGGCCGCGGCCATCAGCGGGAACGTCCAGGAGACGTCCTCGTACCAGCCGTGCTCGAAGCGGATGCCGAGCTTGAGCAGCAGGTCCCGGCGCACGATCTTGTTCCACGCCACGTGCAGGACCTGGAGTATCCGCGGCCACTCGAGCGCGGTGAAGGTCTCCGGGGCCTCGGCCAGGTGCTGCATCCAGTTCGGCACGGTCACCCGGCCGTCCCAGTGCACCCGGTCGTAGCCCACGACCACCACGTCGGCCTGGGTGGCGGCGATCCGGTCCGCGACCGCGCCCAGCGTGCCCTGCGACAGCCAGTCGTCGCTGTCCAGGAACCAGACGTAGTCTCCGATGGCGTGCTCGAGGCCGGCGTTGCGGGCCCGGCCCAGACCGACGTTCTCGGCCAGGCTCACGACGCGGACCCGGGGGTCGCGGGCCGCGTACTCGGCGAGGACGGCGCCGCTGTTGTCCGGCGAGCAGTCGTCCACCGCGACGATCTCGAAGTCGGTGAAGTGCTGGTCGAGCAGCGAGTCGAGGCACTGGGACAGGTAGCCCTGCACCTTGTAGACGGGCAGAACCACACTGATCAGGGTCATCGGCTTCCTCCGGAACGCCAGTCGGATACTGCCCCCGCGAGGAAGTGCACGCCGACACCCACGGCGAGCAGCAGCTCACCCGGGGCGGCCACGCCCGCCAGCGCGAAGAACACCAGCAGGACGATCCGGCCGTCCCACCCGAGCAGGGCGCGCTTCGCGTGCGGGTCCGGTGCGCCCTTCTCCATCCGGGCGGTCAGGTCGTAGTGGTGCAGGGCCAGCACGAACAGCAGGGCGAAGATCACCGGCGGCGGAACCTGGCAGATCATGCCCACGGCGACCACCATGAGGTATTCCACGGCCCGCAGCGCCGCCGGCACCAGCCAGTCGAGCGGCCCGTCGTGCGCCGCCCGGGCGGACGCGCCCGCGCCGATCAGCGCCACGAACATCAACGGCACCAGCGAGCTCGCCGCGGCACCGGCCCGGACCAGCTCGAAGCCGCCCACCTCGAACGGGGTGCCGTCCGGACCGAGGCCCGCGGCCACGCAGCCGATCAGGGCCAGCAGCAGTACGGCCACGGCGCCCGACCACAGCAGCGGCCCGCCCAGGTTGGTCGCGCTCAGCGTGCCCCGGACCAGGCGCCCGTCGTCGCGGTGCCGCGACGTGTCGACGGTGCTCAGCACGCCGACGCGCATCGAGAGCGAGCGCAGGGACCGCAACCCCAGCGTGTACGCGAACGCGAGCGCGCCCCACGCCAGCACCGCGATCAGGGCCACCCGCCCGTCGAAGAACGCGGCCAGCAGGGCGATCAGGGCCCAGCGCTCGCCGATCGGAAAGACCACGACCCGCTTGAGCCAGTAGGCGAGCGACCCGGTGTCGGCCTGCACCTTGTTCGAGGCGCGGCTCAGCCGGGCGCCCATGCCGCCGCCGGCGTCGGCGTTGCCCGCGGTGCCGACGGCCTGCCGCGCCGCGGCCTCGTCGTGCAGGGCGCCGTACCAGGTGTCGGTCATGTGCCGCACCGTCTGCAGCACGATCGCGGCGATCGCCATCGGCCACGCGTACGGCAGCCCGGCGCGCTCGGCACCCGCGGCGAGCCCGGCGTAGACCGCGTATTCCTTGGCCCGGTCGGCCATGGTGTCCAGCCAGCCGCCGAACGCACCGAAGCTGCGGGTGTAGCGGGCGAGCTGACCGTCCACGCAGTCGAGCACGAACCCGAGGTAGAGCAGCACGGCGCCGGCCACCAGCGCGGAGCGCGAGGCCTGCCAGAACAGCAGCGCGGCCGCGACCGCGAAGAGCACGGACAGCGCGGTGACCCCGCTGGGGGTCAGCCGCAGCCGCGCGCACAGCTTGGTGACGAGGGGCGACCAGCTGCTCACCGCGTACGTCGTGAAGAAGTCGTCCTTCTCCTTGACCGCGAGCCGCAGCAGCGCCTTGTCCTCGTCGACCGCGGCGACCGAGGCCCGGGCCGCGGCCAGCTCGGCGTCGGTGCGCACGCGGGTGGCCCGCAGCAGCCGCACCCGGGTCGCGATCGGGACGAGCCCGGCGTCCAGCAGGGCGGGCAGCAGCGCGTCGACGGCGCTCGGGGCCCGGGTGAGCAGGTCGGCGCCACCGCCGGCTCCGGAGGCCGCGGCGAGCCGCGCGGCGCTCACGACGAGCCCGAGGTCGGCGGCGGAGACGTAGAGCGCGCCGAGGAACCGGGTGGGCCCGTTGTCCGCCGGGACCAGGCGGCCACGGTCCTCCCGCAGCTCACCACCCTCGCCGCTCTCCGTGGCGGCGACGAGCGCGGTGCTGCGGCCCGCGGGCTCGGTGGCCAGCGTCCACAGCAGGCTGCGGTGGGCCACCAGATCGTCGGCACAGAACAGCAGCGGCTCCGCGGTCTCCGCGGCGATCCGGGCAATGTCGCGGAGCTGACCGGACAGGTCCGATCCGGTGACCCGGATCACCCGGGTCGCACCCGCCGAAATCAGCGCGGCATCGATCTCGTCGGCCAGCCCGCGGGCAGCCTCCGAACCGAGATCAGTGCCGGCGCTCCCGCACAGAACGGCGAGCGTCACCGAGGCATCCCTCCCACCAGAACCGCCCGAAGCGACAGAGCGTAGGGGGCGGAATTTGCCCCGATGTTAACAGCGGCTTCCACGGGGGTACGGGTTGCCCTTACGGGAACGTGAGCCTGCTTCTCCCCCTCGGGACCGAGGGGGAGGTGGAAAGGGCCCCCTACCGTGGAAAGCCCCCGACGAAGGAGTGATCGACGACATGACGCGCCGACTGGCCAGGCCTCGTGACGACCGGTGGATCGCGGGTGTGTGCTCCGGCTTGGGGCGCCGCTTCGGCATCTCCTCCGGCATCATGCGCCTGATCTTCATCGTCTCGTGCATCCTGCCCGGGCCCCAGTTCCTCATCTACCTGATCCTCTGGGTCCTCCTGCCCAACGAGTGACCCCCGGCCCCGCCGGCTTCACACGACGTGATGCCGGCGGGCCGTTCGGTACGGTGCACGGGTGCGGATTACGCCTCGCACCGCCCTCGACGTGGCCGCCGCCGCGTTCATCCTCACGGTCTTCTGGCTCCCGCCGATCCTGCAGGCGGGCGGTGCCACCGGCCCGGTCCTCGCCGCCCTCACCGGCGCCGCGCTCGTGCTGCGCGAGCGCGCCCCGGCCGGAGCCGCCCTCGTCACGGCCGCCACGACCATCGCCGGCACCGTCCTCGGCGTCTGCCGCGACCCGATGCTGGCGACCGCCTGGTGCCTGTTCTTCCTGGCCCGCCGCGCCGGCCGCCCCCGCAGCCCCGTGCTCCCGCTGGTGCTCCTGATCGCGGGCCTGACCCTGGTGGCCGCGGTGCCCGACCGTGAACCCGGCCGCCAGACCCTGCTCGCCGTCGTGGCCCTGACCGTGGCCTGGCTGCTCGGTACCGCGATCGAGCGGCGGATCGAGGAGGAACGGGCCCGCGTCCAGCTGCTGGTGGCGCGCGACGTGCACGACGTCGTCGGGCACACGCTCGGGGTCATCGGTGCCGAGGCGGGCGTGCACCGGGCCCTGCCGGACGCGGACGCCGACGAGCTGCGCGCCGCCCTCGGGGACATCGAGACCCGCGCCCGGGACGCGCTCGGGGAGATGCGGACCCTGGTGCACACGCTGCGCTCCCCTGCGGGCCCCTTCGACGCGCTCGTCGCCGCGACCCGGGCCGCCGGTGTCCGGGTCACCGCGCAGGTGAGCCTGCCGCCGGCCCGGGACGGCGTCGCCCTGGTCGCGCACCGGATCGCCCAGGAGGCCCTGAGCAACGTGGTCCGGCACGCGCCGGGCGCGCACGTCTCCCTCCGGGTCCGGGCGGCGCGCGGCGACCTGCTCGTCCTCGTGCGCGACGACGGCCCCGGCACGACCGGCGCCACCGACGGGCCCGGCACGAGCAACGGGCCCGGCTTCGGGTTGCGCGGAATGCGTGAGCGCGCCGAGCTGGTGGGCGGCACCGCCCGGTGGGGGAACCGGCCCGGGGGAGGATTCGAGGTGCGCGCATGCCTGCCGCTGCGGTGATCAGCGTGTTCCTCGCCGACGACGATGCGGGCTTCCGGGGTGCGTACCGCAAGCTCTTCGAGCGCAGCGAGGGGTTCCGCTTCGCCGGCGAGGCGGCCGACGGCACGACCGCGGCCCACCTCGTCGGCCTGCTCAAACCGGCGGTAGCCCTGCTCGACGTGCAGATGCCAGGGACGGGCGGGCTGCCGGCGGCCCGCCGCATCCTGGCCGGCACGGACACCCGCGTGATCATGCTGACCACGTGCGACCTCGACGAGTACGTGCACGAGGCGCTCGCCGTCGGCGTCTCCGGCTTCCTGCTCAAGAACGCGGCACCGGCCGAGGTGCTGCAGGCCGTCCGCACCGTCCACGCCGGTCACGCGATGCTCGCCCCCGAGGTCACCACCCGGCTGATGCGCCAGTTCGCGCCGCGCCGCCGCGACGACCGGCACGCGTTCGCGGACGCCCTGCTCTCGGCGCGGGAGTTGCAGGTGGCCCGGCTGGTCGCCAGGGGCCGTTCCAACCAGCAGATCGCCGACGAGCTGATGCTCAGCCTCGAGACGGTACGCACGTATCTGCGCCGGATGTTCGCCAAGCTCGGCGTGCACGACCGCACCCATCTCGCGGTGCTCGCCTACGAGGCCGGCCTGCTGCACGAGCCCCGCTGAGCCTCCTGGCGGCTTTGTCTCCTTCCGGGGGACGCGGCCGGCTGCCGGGGGGCCGCAGGCTGGTCCGGTGATCGAGGCGCGCGGGGTGGGCAAGCGGTACGGGCGGGGCGGCTGGGTGCTGGACGGCATCGACCTGGCCGTGGCGCCGGGCGAGTCGGTCGCCGTCCTCGGCTCCAACGGCTCGGGGAAGTCGACGCTGCTCCGCCTGCTCGCCGGCGTCTCCCGCCCGACCCGCGGCACGGTCACTACCGGCGCGGCGGTCCTCGGTTATGTGCCCGACCAGTTCACGGCCACGGATGCGATGTCCTCCGTCGCCTACCTCACCCATCTCGGCCGGGTCCGCGGTCTGCGCACCCCCGCGGCCACCCGGCGCGCCCGGGACCTGCTGGCCCGGCTGGAGCTGGCGGGCGGGCTGCGCACCCCGATCCGCGCGCTCTCCAAGGGCAACGTCCAGAAGGTCGTGCTCGCCCAGGCCCTGCTCGTGCCGCCGGACCTGCTGCTCCTCGACGAACCGTGGTCGGGCCTGGACACCTCCGCCCACGACGTGCTCGGCGACCTGCTGCACGAGGTGGTGGGCCGGGGCGGCAGCGTCGTGCTCACGGATCACCACGAGGCCGTCGCCCGCGCGCACGCCACCGTGAGCTACACGGTCACGGGCGGACGGCTGGTGCCCGCATGACCGCGCTGATCCGCTACCACCTGGCCCTGACCGTCCACGCCCAGCGCTACCTCGGCCCGCTGCTGCTGCACCTCTGCGCCCTGACGATCTTCACGGTCAACGACTTCGGCCCTCTGACCGGCAGCTACGTCGTCGCGGCGGGCAGCCTGCTCCTGGCCTCCTGCTGGCTCACGGTCTCGATCCTCAACCAGGAGGGCCCCGCCCGCCGAGCCGTCACCACCGTCACCGCCGGGGGCCCCGCCCGGGTCCTCGCCGCCGAGACCACCCTCGCCCTCATGGCCGGCCTGGCCCTCACCGTCATCGGCACGATCTTCCCGATCGTCTCCGGCACCCACGAGGTGACCCCCGCCGCCCTGACCGTCGGCGTCCTCGCCCAGACCACAACCCTCGCCACAGGCGTGGCCGTCGGCCTGATCTGCTCCCGCCTCGTGATCCCCCGCCCCGGCTACTCCCTGCTCCTGGCCCTGCTCGTGGTCATGGCCCTCCCGCTCACCCCGGGCCTCCCCCCGGTCAACCCGCTGCTCCGCGTCATGTCCAGCGACCGCACCCCCACCGCCCAACTCCCAGCAGCAGCAGGCGCTCTTCTACTGGCCCTGGCCCTTCTCACAACCAGCGCCCTCCTCACCCACCGAATCGCCACTCGCCGCTCTTGATCCAATCCCCCAGTCCAGCCCACCCCAAAGCCCGACCGAACTCCCCCAAACTCGACCCATCCCCCCACACGCCCCGGCCCCCGGCCCCCGGCCCCCGCCCGGCCCCGGCACCCCGGCCCCCGGGCTCAGGGGTTGGCGAACTCGACGGTCACCGTGGTGTAGCCGAGTCGCCCAAGCAGGCTCTGCAGCATCTTCTCCGTGTTCTCCCGGGCGCGCTGATCGAGCCCGCTGGCCCGCGCCGCCTCGGTGATCCGCTGCTGCGCCATCTGGTAGACCCGCTGCTGCTGGTCGGCGTCGCTGCGGAAGGCGTCACCGATCCGGTTGAACAGCCCGCGCTCCTCGGCCACCACATAGCTGCGCTCCATGTCGAGCGCGGCCTGGCCCTGCTGCGGAGGCGGAAGCTTGAGCGTGACCGTCTTCTTCTCCTCGTCGACGGTGAGGTTGCCGGAGGCGATCTGACCGAAGTCGACGTATGACTCGACGGTGCCCGAGCCGACGAACAGGGTGCGCTGGTTGAGCAGGAAGTCGGGGACGTTCTCCTTGTTCTCCTGGAGATCCACGATCACCTGGAACGTGCCGTCGGCGGCGACGTAGCGGCTGAGGTCGCGCATCGACTGCAGCAGCACCGGCTGGCTGCGGTCGGTGGTCTTGTCCGCGAACGGGTTGTCGAAGCCGGGCAGCACGTTGACCGCGCGCAGGCCGAGGCACGCCGCCACGATCAGCGCGAAGACCACGCCGGTGAAGATCAGCAAGCGCGCGAAGCCGCCGATGCCGCGGGCGGGCTCCGCGGCGGCGGGCTCGGCCGCGGGCGGGGGTGGCGGGTCGGCCGGCGTCTCGGGGGAGGCAGCCGGATATTCCCTGGTCGGCTCGTCGATCTCGGGCGAGTTGGCCATCAGGGGCACCCTTTCCTACGGCGCGTGGCGTGGCTCTTGGATACCCACGCTAGACACCCCGTACGACATTTTCAGCCGCCGAATGCGTTCAGCCCGGTCAATCGCTGCCCGATCACCAGCTGGTGCACCTCGGAGGTGCCCTCGTAGGTGAGCACGCTCTCCAGGTTGCTCGCGTGCCGCAGGACCGGATACTCCCCGCTGATCCCGTTCGCGCCGAGGATCGTGCGGCACTGGCGGGCGATGGCCAGCGCCTCCCGCACGTTGTTGAGCTTGCCCACGCTGACCTGCTCGGGTCGCAGCTCCCCCGCGTCGGCACGGCGGCCGAGGTGCAGCGCCAGCAGATAGCCCTTCTGCAGCTCGAGGGCCATGTCGGCGAGCTTGGCCTGGGTGAGCTGGAACCCGGCGATCGGGCGGCCGAACTGCTCGCGGCTGATGGCATAGGCGATGGCGGTCTCGAGGCAGTCGCGCGCCGCGCCCAGGGCACCCCAGACGATGCCGAACCGCGCCTCGGTCAGGCACGAGAGCGGAGCCTTGAGCCCGCGCACCGCCGGAAGGCGGGCCGAGTCGGGGACCCGTACATCATCGAGGACGATCTCCCCGGTCGACGAGGCGCGCAGGGAGAGCTTCCTGGTCACCTCGCGTACGGAGAATCCGGGCGCATCGGTCGGCACCGCGAACCCGAGCACGTCGCCGTCGGTGGACCGCGCCCAGATCACCGCCACGTCGGCCACCGGCGCATTCGTGATCCACATTTTGCCGCCGCTCAGCACCCAGTCGTCCCCGACGCGGCGGGCCCTGGTCGCCATGCCCGCCGGATCGGAGCCGTGGTCGGGCTCGGTCAGCCCGAAGCAGCCGATCAGCTCGCCGGCCGCCATCCCGGGCAGCCAGCGCTCCCTCTGCTCCTCGCTGCCGTGTTTCCAGATGGCGAACATCGCGAGCGAGCCCTGCACCGACACCAGCGAGCGCACGCCCGAGTCGGCGGCCTCGAGCTCCAGGCAGGCCAGGCCGTACTGCACCGCCGTGGCACCGGCGCACCCGTAACCGGTCAGGTGCATGCCGAGCAGGCCGAGCTTGCCGAACTCGCGGGCCAGCTCCCGGACGGGCACGGCACCGCGCTCGTACCAGTCGGCGACGAACGGGCGCACCCGCTCGTCCAGGACACGCCGGGTCACCGCCCGGACGTCGCGTTCCTCGTCGCTGAGCAGGTC
>CAKUMG010000022.1 GCA_934667465.1 uncultured Actinoplanes sp.
CGTCACGGCTGGGGGCGGTCCACCTCACCGCGCCAGGCGCCGGTCTCGACGCCTCCGCGGTTCTCGATGTACTCCTTGAAGCGCTTCATGTCGCCCTTGACCTGGCGGTCGAGGAAGCCGAGCTTGTCGCCGGCCTGCTCGACGACGCCGTCGGGCTCGAAGTCCATCTGGCAGGTGACCCGGGTGGTGTTCTCGTCGAGCCGGTGGAAGGTGACCACGCCGGCCTGCTTGCTGCCCTCGACGCTGGTCCACGCGACCCGCTCGTCGGGGAGCTGCTCGGTGATCTTCGCGTCGAACTCGCGCTTCACACCGTCGATGCTCGTCTTCCAGTGCGTCGTCGTGTCGTCGAGCTGACGGATCTCCGTCACGCCGCTCATGAACTGCGGGAACTCCTCGAACTGAGTCCACTGGTTGTAGGCGGTGCGCACGGGCACGCTGACGTCCACGGACTCGGTCACGGTGCTCACGATGACTCACTCCTCAACAGATGGTGGGTAGTTGCCGGTCCGGCGCGCTACCGCTCTCGTTCCATCACCAAGTGGTGCCCGGGCGGTCGATGGCTAAACACTTGGATCCGGGTTCTCCTTGGGCGGCAGGGCGGGATCGTCGTCGTCCCCGCCGGCCTGCATCCGGCGCCCACGCTGCACCTCGGCGTTGATCTCCACGCCCAGCATCAGCGCGCAGTTCGCCAGATACAGCCAGACCAGGAACGCGATGATGGCGCCGAGGCTGCCGTACGTGCGGTCGTACGAGCCGAAGTTCGCCACGTACAGCCCGAATCCGGCCGACGCGGCGGCCCACGCCAGCAGCGCGACGGTCCCGCCGAGGGTGAGCCAGCGGAAGCGGGGCCGCCGGACGTTCGGCGCGATCCAGAACAGCATCGACAGCAGCAGCATCAGGATCAGCACGAGGACGGGCCAGCGGCCGATCGACCACAGCTGCCGCGCGCCCGCCCCGACGTGCACGAGGACGCCCACGGCGTCGACCGGCGGGCCGCGGATCACCAGGCCGGTGCCCACGAGCGCCATCAGCACCAGGGCGACGGCGCTCAGCACGATCTGCAGCGGGCGCAGCTTCCAGAACGGGCGGCCCTCCTCGACGCCGTACACCCGGTTGGAGGCGCGGGTGAACACGCCCACGTAGCCCGACGCGGACCAGAGCGCGCCGAGCAGACCGACGCTGAGCAGCACCTTCGCGGAGCTGTCCTGGGCGATCACGGCGTTGATGACCGCGGTGAAGCTCTCGTTGCCGGTCACCGCCCCGGCGCCCAGGTCGTCGAGGAGGTCCAGCACCGACTGGACCGCGGTGTTGCCGTCCGTGACCAGATTGACCATGGCCACCACGACGATCATCGACGGGAAGACGGCCAGCACGGCGTGGTAGGTCAGCGCGGCGGCGAGGTCCATGCAGTCGTCGTCCAGGTACCCCTTGGCGCTGCGCCACAGCACCCCGCGCCAGGTGGACCAGTGCAGCTGCCGGATCTTCCTGGGCCACAGCGCGGTGGTGGCGGTCATCGGACTCCCATCCGTCACTTACAGCACATCGATCACTACCCGGGCGGGGTTTGTGCGAAACGGTGACGGGTAGGTTCGCGGCGTGGAACGAGCGGACGCGATCGTCATCGGTGCGGGGCACAACGGCCTCGTCGCTGCCAACCTGCTGGCCGACGCGGGCTGGCGCGTCGTGGTGCTGGAGGCAGCGCCGCAGCCGGGCGGCGCGGTCCGCTCCGGCTACGTGACGGCCCCGGGCTATCTGAGCGACCTGTTCAGCTCCTTCTACCCCCTGGGGTACGCGTCGCCGGTGCTCGACGGCCTGGGGCTCGACGAGTACGGGCTGCGCTGGCGGCACGCCCCCGACGTGCTGACCCACCTGCTGCCCGACGGCCGGGCCGCAACGATCAACCGCGACCTCGAGAGCACCATGGCCTCGATGGAGCAGTTCGCGCCCGGCGACGGCGAGCACTGGAAGAACGCGTACGACGACTGGTGCGAGGTCTCCGGCTCGATCCTGACCTCGATCCTCACCCCGTTCCCGCCGGTCCGCGGCGGCCTCGGGCTGGCCCGCAAGCTGGGCGTCGGCGGCTCGCTGAGGCTGGGCCGCCGGCTGGTGCTGTCCGTACGGGAACTCGGCTCCGAACTCTTCGACGGCGAAGGTGCCACGCTCGCCATGGCCGGCTGTGCCCTGCACACCGACCTGTCCCCGGAGGAGGCGGGCGGCGGCGTCTACGGCTGGCTGCTCGCGATGCTCGGTCAGCAGTACGGCTGGCCGGTGCCCGACGGTGGCAGCCACAAGATCGTGGACGCCCTGGTGGCCCGGCTCGAGTCCCGCGGTGGCCGGATCGAGTACGACACCCCGGTCACCCGGGTCCTCGTCGCGGGCGGCCGGGCCATGGGCGTGCGCAGCGCCGACGGCCGCAACTGGCGCGCGAGCCGCGCCGTGCTCGCCGACGTGCCGGCTCCCGCGCTCTACCTCGACCTCGTGGGCTCCCGCTGGCTGCCGCCGCGCGTCACCGAGGACCTGGCCCACTTCCGCTGGGACGGCGCCACGGTCAAGGTCGACTGGGCCCTCTCCGCCCCGATCCCGTGGACCAACAAGGCGGCCGCCGGCGCGGGCACGGTCCACCTGGGCGCCGACGTCAACGGGCTCACCCGCTATTCGGCCCACCTGGCCACCGGCGAGGTGCCCCCGGACCCGTTCCTGCTGCTGGGCCAGATGACCACCAGCGATCCGTCGCGCTCCCCGGCGGGGACCGAGTCCGTGTGGTCGTACACCCATCTCCCGCACCGGGAGCACTGGGAGCCGGAGATCATCGCCGAGCACGTCGAGCGGATGGAACAGGTCATCGAGAACCACGCGCCGGGCTTCAAGAGCCTGGTCGTGGGTCGCAACGTCTTCAGCCCCGCCGACCTGCAGCGCGAGAACCCGTCCCTGGTCGGCGGCGCCCTCGGCGGCGGCACGGCGGCGGCGTTCCAGCAGCTCTTCCTGCGGCCCATCCCCGGCCTGGGCCGCGCCGACACCCCTGTCGACCGCCTCTACCTGGCCAGTTCCTCGGCCCACCCGGGCGGCGGCGTCCACGGCGCCCCGGGGGCCAACGCGGCCCGCGCCGCGCTGGCCCGGGACGCCGCGCTGACGGGTGGGCTCTACCGCACCGCCATCGGCGCCGCCCACAAGGCGATCTACCGCTGAACGTCCTCTCGTCGCGCCGCCACGGCCAGCCGTAACGCGGGCCACAAGCGCAGCCGCCGCCGGCTGTCCGCGGCGGCCAGGCAGGCGGCGAGCGCGGGCCGTTCGGCGGGCGGCACCAGCGTCACCACGATCAGCAGCGGCACGGCGGCCACAGCCAGCTCGATGAGCACCAGCAGCATGAGAACGCCGACCACGAGGCCGACGACGGCAAGATCACTCATGACACCCTCCTTGCGACCGGATCCGCGACAGGCGTGATGGCCCGGGCTCCGGCGCCATGACGCTCGGTTACATCGTGCAACCGTCCGTATTCGGGTGTCCACGCATATGCACAACATGCGAAATCTGCAATTGCACTTCTCCGGAGTGATCCCGAAAGATTGGGGAGGAGTCCCGGCCGGGTAAACGAGGATTGTTCAGGACGGTGGAGGCCGGCGCTGTCGGCTGCGGCTATATACGGGTCAAGGTTGGTCCTGAACAACTTTCGATGGTCAGGAACAAATATTCACGACCGTCCGAATCCGCCCTCGGAGGTGATCGTGGCACTCGAGCTGGAGCAGCTCTCCGTGCAGGAGGCGCTCGCCCACATCCGGCGGCTCCGGGGCATGACCGGCACCGAGCTCGGCGCGCTGGTCGGCATGAGCCAGGCCAAGGTGTCCCGCATCGAGACCGGGGCGATAGCGCTGGACCCCGAGGACGTCGAGAAGATCGCCCGGGCGCTGGGCGCCGACGACGCCGACACGGCCCACCTGGTGAGCCGCGCGGCCGAGGCCGCCCGCACCCGCATGACCGACTGGCGGATGGAACCGGTCGGCGTCGCGGGGCGGCAGCGGGAGATCGGCCGGCTGGAGGAGGCGTCGGAAGCCGTCCGCGTGTTCCAGCCCCTGCTCGTTCCGGGGCTGCTGCAGACCAGCGAATATGCCCGGGCCCTGCTGCGGCGACTCGCGACGCTGGACTACCGGCCGTTCTTCACCGCGTCGCCCGGCACGGTCGCCGAGGCGGTGTCCGCCCGGATGAGGCGCCAGGAACTGCTGGCCGACCCGGCCAGGACGTTCCGGTTCGTGTTGTCCGAGTCGGCGCTGACCAACCGGGTGTGCCCGCCGGAGTGCATGCCCGCCCAGATCAACCGGATCCGGGAGATCTCCCAGCAGGAGAACGTGACGGTCCGGCTGATCGGGCACGACCAGGAGTGGGCGGTCCCCCCGCTGCACGGCTTCGAGCTCTACGGCGCCGAGATCGCCGAGGTCGACCTGCTCAACACCGGGCTGATCACCCGGGGGGACAGCGACCTGACGTTCTACGGACACGCCTTCGCGGCGCTCGAGGAGCACGCGACAGCGGAGATCGACCCGATCCTCGACCGGCACCTGGAGCGCTACCTGGACCTGGCGCGCCCCGCCCGCAGAGCAGGCCCGCCGCCGCCCGGGGCGGCGGCTGCACCGGGAGCGGCGGCTGCGCCAGGTGCGGCGGTGGGTTCGCAGAGGTCAGCGGCGCCGCAGCAGCCCGCCGGCAACCAGTCCCGCGCCGAGGGCTGAGACCGCGGCCACCAGGGGCTTGTGCGTGGTGGCCCACAGGGCGAACGACGACGTACGGCTCTGGTCGTCGAAGACGCCGTGGGTGCCGCGGTCGGTGAGCTCGTCGGCGGGCTTGTCGACGTTGTCCTGCCACGTGGCCGGGTCGATCGGGTCGGCGGTCTGCTGACCCTGGTAACCCTGGCCGTCGCGGGAGAGGAACCAGTCGAGGAACGAGGGGGCCACGATGTTGCCGAGCCGGGTCTTGAGGGTCGGGCCGCCCACGTTGAGCTCGCGCTTGCCCTTGTCGGCCGCCCACAGGATGGCCTTGGCGACCACCTCGGGCTGGTAGATCGGAGGCACCGGCTGCGGGTGGTTCGGCAGGCGCGTCCGTACCCAGCTGAACTGCGGGGTGTTGACCGCGGGCAGCTGGACCATGGACAGCTTGACCTTGTTGCCGTCGTGCAGCAGCTCGGCGCGCAGGGAGTCGTTGAAGCCCTGGATGGCGTGCTTCGACGCGCAGTACGGCGCCTGCAGCGGGATGCCGCGGTAGGCGAGCGCCGAGCCGATCTGCACGATCGTGCCGTGGCCGGCGGGGCGCATGTGGCGCAGCGCGGCGAGCGTGCCGTTGACCGTGCCGAGATAGTTGACCTCGGTGACGCGCTTGTACTCGGCGGCGCTGATCTCCCAGGCCGGGGCGAAGACGGAGACCATGGCGTCGTTGATCCAGACGTCCAGGGCACCCCAGGCCCCGACCACGTCGTCGGCGGTGCGGCTCA
This sequence comes from uncultured Actinoplanes sp., assembly GCA_934667465.1. Lineage (GTDB taxonomy): Bacteria > Actinomycetota > Actinomycetes > Mycobacteriales > Micromonosporaceae > Actinoplanes. The sequence continues at coordinate 5,477 of CAKUMG010000022.1, forward strand.
CCGCCGCGTCGTCGGACACATCGATCTGGTACGTACGCACGTCCGCCGCCCCGGCCGCACGCGCCTCACGCTCGGCCCCCTCGAGACCCGCCGCCCCGCGGGCGAGCAGGGCGAGACGGGCGCCACGGCGGGCGTACGCGATCGCGACCGCACGGCCGACGCCGGCGCTCGCGCCGGTGATCACCACTACCTGAGTCATGCAGGGGTCTTTTCCCGCAGGGCGATGTCGCTCAAACGGCGCAGCGACTCGATGTTGCGGCGGTGCAGCACCAGGTCGTTCACCTTGTTGCGGATCCAGTGCAGCGGGCCCGCGTGGAAGTCCTCGTACATGGTGACCTTGGTCTGCCCGCCCGCGGCCGGCTCGAGCTGGAACCGGATGGTCGCCTCGCCGGCGGGCCACAGCCCCGCCCTGATCGTCAGGGACTTGCCGGGCTCGACGGCCAGCACCTCCGACTCGTCGTGCAGCGACAGCGGCCAGGGGCCCGCCTTGTGCCGCAGCTTCGCGCCGACCCGGGGCCAGCTCTCGTCGACGTCGCGGATGTGAACGGTTCCGACCACCCAGTCGCTGTAAGTCCACCCGTCCGCGAGCACGGCGAAGACGCGGTCCGGCGAGGTCGCGACGGTACGCTGCACGATAGCCACGAGGCGTCACATACCCCCTCGCCCCGATGTTTACGCTTCGGGGCTAAGGGCAAGACGCTGCCCAGATCGCCCGTCATGACTTCCGGTCTTCTCCGGGACCGAGCTGTCGGAGGAGGACCCGTGCGCATTGCCATGATTTCCGAGCACGCAACCCCCGTACCCGCCGAGGGGGGTGCCGCAGGCGCCCAGCAGCGGCACGTCGCGGAGCTCTCCACCGCCCTTGCCGAGCTCGGGCACGACGTACGTGTCTACGTGCGCCGCTCGCACCCCGCCCAGCCGGCCTCGGTCGACCTGCCCGGCGGCGTCCAGGTCGTCTATGTGCCGGCCGGGCCGGCGCTGGAGTTGCCGCCCGAGGCGCTGCTGCCGCACATGGGCGACTTCGCCCAGTGGCTGCGCACCGAGTGGCGCGACCGCCACTGGCTGCCCGACGTCGCCCACGCCCACTTCTGGACCAGCGGCCTGGCCGCGGTCACCGCCGCCCGCCAGGTCGGCGTCCCCGTCGTCCAGTCGTTCCACGAACTCAGCGGCCCGATGCTGCCGGACGCCGCCCAGCCGTCCTCGGGCGCGTCCCGGACCGGCTACGAGCGCGCGCTCGGCCGGGCCGTGGACCGCGTCGTCGCCCAGAGCCAGGGCGAGCTCCAGGGCCTGGTCCGCATCGGCGTCCCGCGCTCCCGGCTCGCCGTGGTGCCCGCCGGCGTCGACAGCGACCGCTTCACCCCCGAGGGCCCGGCCGTGGACCGCGACCCGGAACGCCCCCGCATCCTGTCGGTGGGCCGCCTCGTCGAGCACAAGGGCTTCGGCGACGTCATCCAGGCCATGCGCTACCTCCCCAACGCCGAATGCGTCGTGGTGGGCGGACCGTCCCCGCAGCGGCTCGCCGCCGACCCGCAGGCCCGCAAGCTCCGCGAACTCGCCGAGAAGTACCAGGTCGCCGACCGGGTCCGCCTGGTCGGCGCGGTCCCCGCGACCGACATGCCCCGCTGGTACCGCTCCGCCGACCTGTTCGTCGCCGCCGGCTGGCGCGAGCAGTTCGACCTGGCCCCGCTCGAGGCGATGGCCTGCGGCGTCCCGATCGTCGGCGCGGCCGCGGGCGGCCTCAACGAGACCGTCGTCGACGGCCTCACCGGCGAACTCGTCCCGGCCCGCGACCCCCGCGCCCTCGGCGGCGCCCTCCGCCGCCTGATCAACGACAAGGTCCGCCGCTTCTCGTACGCGACGGCGGCGCTCGACCGCGCCCGGCAGGCCTACTCGTGGAAGCGGGTGGCCGCCCAGATCGGCTCGGTCTACTCGACCGTCTCCGGCCGCCGCGTCCCCGAACCCGAGGCCGTCGCCCAGTAACCGTCCCCGCTCGCAGGTGGCCCCCGCGTGCCACCTGCTAGCCGTCGACGCCGGGGCCGGGGCCGGGGCATCCACCGATTGGTTGACCGGTGGAACCCGTCCGCCGGTCGACGCGGGGGCGGGACGGGCACGGCAGGCTGGGTGCATGACAGCCATCGACGTCACCCGCCTCCGCAAGCGGTACGGCGACAGGGTCGCGGTCCGGGACGTGTCGTTGAGCGTCGCGGAGGGGGAGATCTTCGGGATCCTCGGGCCCAACGGCGCCGGGAAGACCACGACCGTCGAGTGTGTCGCCGGGCTGCGGGAGCCGGACGGCGGCAGCATCACCGTGTTGGGCCGCGACCCTCGGGATGTCGCGCTGCGGTCGCTGGTCGGGGTGCAGTTGCAGGAGAGCCGCCTGCCCGAGCGGATCACCGTCCGGGAGGCGCTCGAGCTGTTCGCCGGGTTCTACCCCGCGCCCGCCGACTGGCGTGGGCTCGCCGAGGAGCTGGGGCTCGGCGGCGTCCTGAGGCAGCAGTTCGGCAGGCTCTCCGGCGGGCAGCAGCAGCGCCTGTCGATCGCGCTCGCGCTGGTCGGCAGGCCGCGGGTCGCGATCCTGGACGAGCTGACGACCGGGCTGGATCCGCGGGCCCGGCGGGACACGTGGGAGCTGATCGGCGGGATCCGGGACCGCGGGGTGACCGTGGTGCTGGTCACGCATTTCATGGAGGAGGCCGAGCGGCTCTGCGACCGGGTCGCGGTGATCGACAACGGCGCGGTGGTGGCGGTGGACACGCCGGCCGGGCTGATCGACCGGGCCGGGGCGGTGCAGCGGTTGCGCTTCCGGCCGTCGGCGCCGCTGGACGATGCGCTGCTCATGGCGCTGCCGGAGGTCGATTCCGTACGCCGCCACGGCTCCACCGTCGAGGTCACCGGCACGGGCGCGGTGGTGCAGGCGGTCACGGCGATGCTCGCGGCGCGGCACATCATCGCGAGCGACCTGCGCGTCGAGCAGGAGGACCTGGACGACGCGTTCGTCCGGCTGACCGGGCGGGCGGGCTGAGATGCGGGTCTTCGGCAGCCTGGTCCGCAGCGAGCTGCGGCTGTTCCTGCGGGAGCCGCTGACCGCGTTCTTCACGTTCCTGTTCCCGGCACTGCTCGTGGTGATCATCGGCGCGGTGCCGGCCTTCCGCGAGCCTGCCTCCGGGCTCGGCGGCGCCCGGGTCATCGACCTCTACACCGGGATCGCCGTCGTGTTCACGCTCGCCACGCTGGGGTTGCAGTCGGCGCCGATGGTGCTGGCCACGTACCGCGAACGGGGGGTGCTGCGGCGGCTCGCCGTCACCCCGGTGCGCCCGGCCGCCCTGCTCGCCGCGCAGCTGGTGATGAGCCTGAGCACGGCCGCGTCCGCCGTCGTGCTGGTGCTGGTCACCGCCCGGGTGCTCTACGCCGTCCCGCTGCCCCGGAACCCGCTCGCGTTCGCCGTGGCGTTCCTGGGATGCGCGGGTGCGGCGTTCGCCATCGGGCTGCTGATCGCCGCGGTCGCGTCCTCCGGCAAGGCCGCCAACGGCATCGGGACCCTGGTGTTCTTCCCGGCCATGTTCTTCGCCGGGCTGTGGACACCGCGCGAGGCGTTCCCCGAGCTGCTGCGCCGGATCAGCGACTTCACGCCGCTGGGCGCGGGCGAGATCGCGCTCGCGGACGCGATGGGCGGGTCGTGGCCGGGCCTGGGATCGCTTACCGTTCTGGTGGCGTACATCCTGGTCTTCGGGGTGGCCGCGGCCCGATCGTTCCGCTGGAGGTAGCGCGATGGCGGCGAGAGATTTCCCCGTGGACACGGCGTCGCCAGTCATGCTCCGCGGGGCGCCCCCGGGGGAGACGGCCGACGAGCGGGCGCAGCGGGAGCAGCGCAGGCTCAGCCGGGCCGTGCGGCACCTGCCGTACGCGGGGCTGGTCGCGTGCACGGTGTTCGCCTGGCTCACCCGGGACATCGAGGAGATCCGGCGGGCGCCGCTGGGCGTGTCGGTCGCCGTCGCCGCCGGCACCGCCGGGTGGATGTGGTGGTTGATGACGGCCCACCCCGGGTGGCAGCGGCGCCGCGGCCTGATGGCTGTCTACTTCGCCGGTTTCGTCGCGCTGAGTGCGGTGCTGATCGCGACCAATCCGCTGTACGGGTTCTTCGCGTGGACCGGTTACATGATGGTCGTCTACGCGCTGACCGGCGGCTGGCAGCTGCTCGGCGCGGCGGCCGTCGGGGTGGTGAGCGCGGTCTCGCAGGTGGGCGGGTTGCACGTCGCCGCCAGCCGGGAGGGCCTGACGCCGTACCTCGTCCTGGTCGTCTTCAACGTCGCCGTCGGCGTCGCGATGACCAGGCTGAGCAGCGTCACCGACGCGTTCCACGAGCGCCGGGGCGAGATGCTCGAGGAGCTCGCGGAGGCCAACCGCAAGCTCGCGGAGGCGATGGAGGAGAACGCCGGCCTGCACGCCCAGCTGCTCGTCCAGGCGCGCGAGGCCGGCGTGCTCGACGAGCGGCAGCGGCTGGCCGGGGAGATCCATGACGTGCTCGCGCAGGGGCTGACCGGGATCGTCACCCAGCTCGAGGCCGCCGACCAGGCCGCCGGGCGCCCCCCCACCTGCACCGGCACCTGGATGTCGCCCGGCGGCTCGCCCGCGACAGCCTCGCCGAGGCCCGCCGCTCGGTGCACGACCTGCGCCCGGGCACCCTCGCCGCCGCGACGCTGCCGGACGCGCTGACCGAGGTGGTGGACGAGTGGTCGGCCCGCCACGCGACCGCGGCGCAGCTGATCACCACCGGCACGCCGCGGCCGCTGCTGCCGGAGATCGAGACGACGCTGCTGCGTACGGCCCAGGAGGCGCTGGCGAACGTCGCCCGGCACGCCGCCGCCGATCGCGTCGCCCTGACGCTGTCCTACATGGAGGATCTCGTGACGCTCGACGTCCGCGACGACGGCACCGGCTTCGACCCGGCGGCACCGGTCACCCCGGCGGAGAGCGGCGGGTACGGCCTGGCCGCCATGCGCGAGCGGGTGCTGCGGATCGCCGGCACCCTGGAGATCGAGTCCGAGCCCGGGAACGGCACCGCGATCTCCGCCTGCGTGCCCGCGATCCACGCGGGAGCCGCGGCATGATCGGGATCCTCATCGTCGACGATCACCCGGTGGTCCGGGACGGGCTGCGCGGCATGTTCGCCGGCGACGACCGGTTCGAGGTGCTCGGCGAGGCCGCGGACGGCGCCGAGGCGCTGGCGGTGGCGCGGGCGGCCGACCCGGACGTCGTGCTCATGGACCTGCGGATGCCGGGCATGGACGGGGTCACCGCGATCAAGGCGTTGCGGGCGGCGGGGCTGCGGGCGCGGGTGCTCGTGCTCACCACGTACGACACGGACAGCGACGTGCTGCCCGCGGTCCGGGCGGGCGCGACCGGCTACCTGCTCAAGGACGTGCCGCGGGCCGAGCTGTTCCGGGCGGTGGTGGCGGCGCACCGGGGCGAGTCGGTGCTGTCGCCGGCGGTGGCCGGGCGGGTGCTGGGCGAGCTGCGCGCGCCGGCGAAGGAGCCGCTGAGCCAGCGGGAGCTCGAGGTGGTGCGGCTGATCGCGCGCGGCTGCACGAACCGGGAGGCGGCCGTGCGGCTCTTCATCAGCGAGGCGACGGTGAAAACGCATCTACTGCACGCGTACGCGAAACTGGGTGTCCGCGACCGCGCCGCAGCGGTGGCAGCGGCCTTCACGCGCGGCCTCATCGAGACGTGACCTGTAACGCGCGGCTTGACCGGGACGTGGCTGGGCGGATCGCCCGGCCTGATCGAGACGTGACGTGACGTGCCGGGCGGATCGCGGGGCGACCCGCCCGGGGCGCGGGTCAGTCCGCCAGGGCCTTGGCGAGCTCGTCGCGGAACGCGCGCTCCTCGTCGGTGACCTGGTCGCCGCCGAGCCCGAGCACCCCGCCGGTCGAGGCCGCGCCGACGACGCTCTCGGCGATCTCCACCAGCCAGTGCTTGTACGTCTCGGCGTCGGCCGGCGAGGCCTTCGCGGCGAGCAGCGCCGACGCATCCGCGGCCCGGCTCACGACGTCCTGCGCGTAGCCGACCGGGTCGGCGGGCTCGATCGTGGGCAGCTCCTCGCCCATGTCCGGGTCGCCGGTGGCGCTAAGGACGGCCTTGGCGACCGCCGTGACCAGCGGGCTCGCCGAGGCGCGGGCGTCCGAGATCTCGTCCAGGCCGGCCGCGGCCTCGCGCCGCGTCTTGCGGGCACTGTCGTGGCTGGCCGCGCTGGCGGCGGTCAGCACCGCCTGGGGCAGGCCGACGAGCAGCCCCCACTCGGGGTCGGTGAAACCGAACTGGGCGTACAACGGTTCGTCCGTCACGGGTTCCTCACTTCTGTTCGGGGAGCGCCCACGATCTAACCGCGCGGCGGTCACCGCAAACTTGTTACCCCCTGGAGGGGTCGACAAGCACCTTGGCGTGAGAGCTCGTCCCCGAGTCGAGCAGCGCGAGGGTGTCCTGCAGCTCGCCGAGCCCGACCGTGCCGGTGTGCAGCGGGCCGACGTCCACGGCGCCGCCCGCGATGGCGTTGAGCGCGCCCGTGAAATCGGCGTGTGTGTAGGCCAGCGAGCCGATCACGGTCAGCTCCCGGATCTGCCAGTCGCCATAGCTGACCTCGGACGGGGTGAGCGGGAAGCCGAGCAGCGCCATCGTGCCGCCGCGCCGGACGAGCTCCGCGGAGGGCTGCAGCAGCGCGGCGGCGCCGGTGCATTCGAACAGCACGTCGGCGCCGAGGCCGTGGGTCACGTCGGCCAGCAGCTCGCGGAAGCCGTCGCCGGGGGCCACCACGTCGCGGAAGCCCAGCGAGGAGGCCACCTCGCGGCGGGGCCCGGACGGTTCGACCACGACGATGCGGCCGGCGCCGGCGGCTCGCGCGTGCATGGCGGTGAGCAGGCCGATCGGGCCGGCGCCCTGGACCACGACGAGCGAGCCCAGCTCGAACGCGGTCCGGCGGACGGCGTGGAACGTCACCGCCGTGGGCTCGACGAGGGCGGCCTGCTCGTCGGTGACCCCGTCGGGCACGGGCACGACCCGGCGGGCCGCGACGACGACGCGCGTACCGAAGCCGCCGTGATCGTCCGCGCCGGGGCTGACGCCGTTGGCTTCCGCGAAGGCCAGGTCACACTGCTCGGTGTGACCGGCTCGGCACTGCGCGCACCGGCCGCAGGCGGGGCCGACAGCCGCCACGACGCGCTGCCCGACGCGTACGGCATCGACCTCCGCACCCACCTCGGCGATCGTCCCGGTCCATTCGTGGCCGAACACGGGCGGCGGCAGGGCGCCGGCGGTGCCCCAGCCGTGGGTGTCGGTGGCGCAGATCCCGCAGTAGGTGATGTCGACCACCACCTGGTCCGGTCCCGGGGCGGTGACCGGCACGTCCCGGATCTCGGCGCGGCGGTCGGCGGTGACGACGGCATAACGTTGGTTCATGATCTCAACATACCCCCGCCCAGGGGAGTATCCGCAGGTCAACGACGCTGTTGAAACCCGGAGGCGGGCGCCCGCGTAGATCATCTATGCTCCCGCGCATGTCCCATGTGGAATTCGACGGCGCCGCCGCGTACCCGGAGATCGCCGCGCTGCGCGCCGCCCTCGCCCGCCGGGACTGGACCGCCTCGCGGGCGGTGCTCGACGCCGCGGAGCCCGCGCTGCGTACCCGGCTGATCCAGGACGGCGCCGAGCGGGACGGCATCGAGGACTTCCTCCGGTACGTGCTCGGCGGCGACCCGGACGACTCGGCGGCCGCCGCACTGCTCGGCTACCACCTCGTGCGTACGGGCTGGAAGATCCGGACCGGCTACCGGGCGCAGCACGTTGCGCCGGTTCAGATGCTCGGTGGTCGGCCGGTGCGCCATGACGTGCCGGGACAGGTCCTTGGGTGGCGGCTCCGCACCGTCGAACCACCCGGTGAAGAACTTCGGGATCGGGGCAGCGACGATGTCCCATTGGAACGCGGCTCCAACGCCACCGGGCTTCGCCAGGTGGCTTCGCGTACGGCCGACAGCCCGGGGCACCGCGTCGACCGGCGGGTGGGTGCCCGCCGGTCGACTGGTGGAGGCGTCAGGCGGCGGTGAGGATTTTGTGTTCGAGGACGACCGGGACGGCGAGGGTCTTGTAGCCGACGCTCTCGAAGAGCACGGTCATCTTGTCCTCCTCGTAGCCCATCACCATGCCGTCGCCCCATTCCTGGTGGCGGACCGTGCTGTGCACCTTGAAGGGCTCGTCGCCCGTGCTCTCCTCGATCTCCTCGGCCACGCCCTCGGCGCAGTTGTCGCAGTGCCCGCACGTGCCCTTGACGTCCTCGCCGAAATAGGCGAGCAGCGTCTGGGTGCGGCAGGCGCGGGTCTCGGCGAAGGCCCGCATCATGTCCGTACGGGACTTCTGGACCACCTGCTGCCGTTCGAACTCCGCGGCGGCGAGGTCGGCCGCGCGGTCGGGGCGGGGCGCGTAGCGGGGGACCGTCCACTTGCTGCCGTCGCCGGCCCGGGCGGCGCCGACCTGTTCGAGGAGGGCGAGGAACTGGCCGAGCTTGCGCGGACCCAGGCCGGTCTTCTCCTTGAGCGCGGTCTTGGTGGCCGACTCCGCCCGCAGGGCCGCGGCCAGTTCCTTGAGCTCGGTGACGTCGGGGCTGCCGCCCTGGAAGAAGCGCTGGATGGCTTCGTCCTCGGCGCGCCACAGCAGCAGCGCGCGGCCCGGTTCGCCGTCGCGGCCCATCCGGCCGATCTCCTGGAAGTAGCTGTCCGGGGAGTCGGGGAGGGCGACGTGGGCGACCCAGCGGATGTTGGGCTTGTCGATGCCCATGCCGAACGCCGACGTGGCCACCATGATGTCGATCTTGTCGTTGGTGAAGTCCTCGTGCCGCTGCTCGCGCAGGCCGGCCGCCATGCCACCGTGGTAGAACTCGGCCGGGTAGCCCGCCTCGGTCAGATTCTCGGCGAGCTCCTCCGCCGCCCGGCGGGTGGCCACATAGATGATGCCGGGCCGGGAGACCTCGTCGAGCAGGGCGGTGAGCCGCCGCCAGCGGTAGTTCTCGTCGGGGCAGTAGGCCACCTCGAGGAACAGGTTCTTGCGGTCCAGCCCGGAGACGTGGATCTCGGGGTTGTTGAGGTGCAGCCGCTCGATGATGTCGTCGCGGACCGGCGGCGACGCCGTCGCGGTCAGCGCGAGGACCGGCGGGCGGCCGATGCCCTTGATGAGATGGCCGAGCTGCAGGAAGTCGGGGCGGAAGTCGTGGCCCCACGCCGAGATGCAGTGCGCCTCGTCGATGGCGACGAGGCCCGGGCGCAGGGCCCGGACCTCGTTCATCCGCTCGGGGTCGCTGAGCTGTTCGGGCGTGATGAACAGGAACTCCGCCCGGCCCGTGCGCACCTCTTCGATCGCCTCGCGCTGCTGGGCCGGGGTCTCGGCCGAGCTGACCCGGACCGCGCGGGTCTTCGGGTCGTCGAGCGCGTTGAGCGCGGCGATCTGGTCCTGCTGCAGGGCGAGCAGGGGCGAGATCACCACCGTCGGCCCGGGCAGCAGCACCGCCGGGATCTGGTAGATCGCCGACTTGCCGGCGCCGGTGGGCAGGACGACCAGCGCGTCGCGGCGGCGCAGGACCGCCCGCATCGGCTTGAACTGGCCGGGACGCAGGGAGGGCCAGCCGAAGTGCTTGCGGGCGACCTTGCGCAAGCGGGGGCCGTAGATGGGCAGCTTCATGGTGCGCCGATTCTGCCCCGGCCACCCGCGGGCCAAACGTCACGCATGCTGGGGCAGCACCTGCTCCGCGTACAGATCCATCAGGCCCTGCCAGTGCGGCCCGGTGTTGGCGACGTAGACCTCGTCGAACCCGGCCTTCTTGTATTCGCCGATCATCTCCAGGTGCGGTCCGGCCTGGTTGCCGCAGACGAACGCGTCCTTGACCATGTCCTGCGTGACGAGCTGCGACGCCTGCTCGAAGTGCTTGGGGGAGGGCAGGACCTGGGAGAGCTCGCCCGGCACCCCGGCGTTCGGCCATTTCTCGTACGCGATCCGCGCGCCCTCCTCCTCGGAACTCGCGAACGCCGCCTTGAACCCGGCCTGCGCCACCTTCTGGCCGCCGCCCGCGGAGCGGTACCGCGACACCAGCTCGCCGTCCGGCATCGTGCTCACATAGCCGTCGCCGATGCGCGCCGCGAGGTCCACGGCCTTGGGGCCGAACCCGGAGACCAGCACCTCGACCGGCTGCTCGGGCAGCGTGTAGATCCGCGCGTTCTCGACCGTGTAGTGCTTGCCGCGGTGCGACACGACGCCGCCCTGCCACAGCTCGCGCATGATCGCCACGGCCTCCTCGAGCATCTCCAGGCGCACGTCGGCCTCGGGCCAGGCGTCGCCGAAGATGTGCTCGTTGAGCGCCTCGCCGGTGCCCACCCCGAGCCGGAAGCGGCCGCCGGTGAGCACCGCGCTGGTGGCCGCCGCCTGGGCGATCACCGCGGGGTGGATCCGGACCGTCGGGCACGTGACAGCGGTGGTGATCGGCAGCGACGTGGCTTGGGCGAGCGCGCCGATCATCGACCAGACGAACGCGCTCTGCCCCTGGGCGTCGACCCACGGGTGGTAGTGGTCGGAGATCCAGAGCGCCGAGAAGCCGGCGCGCTCGGCGGCCTTCGCCTGCTCGATGAGCTCCGCCGGGCCGTACTCCTCGCAGGAGAGGAAATATCCGATTCGCATGGCGATCGGATACCCCGGTTATTTGCCGCGGAACATCCGCTTGATCGCCCACAGCAGGAAGATGGCGCCGAGCGCGACGCCCAGCAGCCGGACGGCGTGAACCTCGGACCAGTCGACTCCGGACGCTGCCTCCACCACGCCCCACAGCGTACCGATCGGCTCGGGAGGGCTCAAAGCACGCTCGGTGACGTCCAGCAAATAGGAAGGTTTGTTGACTGTAGTGCCGGGATGCGGAAGCATGGGCCCGTCGCCGCGCCCATGACGGTCTCGGTCGATGCAGGGACGCGCTCTTTGAAGGGGAGTGCGTGTCGACCGAGGGTTGTTCGGGACCTGCCTGGAGCCGCGCCCGGCTGCGGTTTCACGCGGCGGTCTCCACCGTCCTGAACAATTCTCACTGTCACCGGAGGTACGCGAAGCCATGTCCGATTCTGGCGACCTGTCCGACCTCGCCGCGGCGGTACTGCAGCCCGGCTTCGAGGGGACCACCGTGCCCGACTGGGTGCGCCGGTGGCTCGGCGAAGGGCTCGGTGGCGTGGCCCTGTTCGCCCGCAACGTCGAGACGCCCGCCCAGGTGGCGGCGCTCACCGCCCAGCTGCGCGCGGAACGCCCCGACGTGATCGTGGCCATCGACGAGGAGGCCGGCGACGTCACCCGCTTCGAGTCCCGGCACGGCAGCTCGCGCCCCGGCAACCTCGGCCTCGGCGCCATCGACGACGTCGACCTGACCTGCGCGGTCGCCCGTGACCTGGGCCTCGACCTGGCGCACGCGGGCATCACGCTCGACTACGCGCCGGACACCGACGTCAACAACAACCCCGACAACCCCGTGATCGGCGTACGGGCGTTCGGGTCCGACGCCGCGCTGGTGGCCCGGCACAGCGCGGCGTGGATCCGCGGCCTGCAGGAATCCGGCGTCGCGGCCTGCGCGAAGCACTTCCCCGGGCACGGGGACACCGGCGTCGACTCGCACCACGACATGCCGCTGATCGGCCACGACCTGACCCGCCTGCAGGAGGTCGAGCTGGTCCCGTTCCGGGCCGCGATCGCCGCCGGGGTCCGCTCGATCATGACCGGCCACCTGCTCGTGCCGGCGCTCGACCCGCAGCTGCCCGCCACGCTGAGCCGGCGCATCCTGACCGGGCTGCTCCGCGAGGAACTGGGCTTCACCGGCCTGATCGTCACCGACGCGATCGAGATGCAGGGCGTACGCCGCGGGCGCCGACGCGATCTGCGTGGGCGGCGAGCACGCGGACGAGCACACCGCCACCCGGCTCCGCGACGCCGTCGTGGCCGCGGTCCGCTCCGGCGAGCTGAGCGAGCAGCGGCTGCGCGACGCCGCGTTCCGGGTCCGCGAGCTGGCCGCCTGGACCCTTGAGCGGCAGACCGCGATCGGCGCGCGCACGGTCGCCGACGCCGCCGGCGCGGCCACCCAGAAGATCGCCGTCGTCGGGCCCTCCGCCGTCGGCCGGGCCGCTGCCCGCCGGGCACTGCGCAGCACGAGTACGCCCGACGCGCCGCTGCTGCCGCTGACCGTGCCGCCGCACGTGGTGGAGTTCGCCCCGGTGCGCAACATCGCGATCGGTGCCGAGACGCCGTGGGGCGTGGGGGCGCCGCTGGGCCGGCTGCTGCCGGGCACGACGTCCGTACGGCTCTCCGAGGACGACCTGGCCGGGCTGAGCGACCCGGCGGGCGTGGTGCTCGCCGGTGCGGCCGGGCGGCCGCTGGTGCTCGTGGTCCGCGACGCTCACCGGCACCCGTGGATCGCGGACACGCTCGCGGGCACGCTGGCCGTGCGGCCGGACGCGATCGTGATCGAGATGGGCGTACCCGTGCTGGTCGGCGGGGGGTTGCACCTCGCGACGCACGGGGCCACCCGGGCGTGCGGCGAGGCCGCGGCCGAGCTGCTCGCCGGCGCCCCGGCCCCGGACCGCGCCAAGCAGGCACTGGCCGCCTGAGCCCTTCTTGCACCGGCGGGCGCCCTCCGCGGCGCTCGCCGGCGGGCGTGCGG
>CAKUMG010000023.1 GCA_934667465.1 uncultured Actinoplanes sp.
GCCCTGCACCGGGCCGCCCGAGGCCGGGTCGGCGTAGCCCTGCGTCGCGGCGGCGTTGGCGGCCAGCGCGGCGGCGTGGATGTCGGGAAGCCGGTTGGCGCCGTTGCTGCCCTCGCGACCCGGCCCCCGCGTCGGCAGGCGCAGGTCACCGCGGCTCAGCTGGGCGACGAACCAGGCGGGGAGGTAGCCCTCGATCGGGAGGCCGGGGTTGACGGCCATCCACCACTCGAGGTTGGGCCACGTCTCCGCGAGCTCGGGATAGGCCACCCGGCGCGCGGAGCCGGTGTAGTCGGCCAGGCACGCCTGCAGGGCCGCCGGGGACGTGAAGGCGAGAACGTGGGTGCGGCCACCGGTGCTCCACGTACCCCACCCGAGCGGCTCGAGGCCGGCCAGGGCGTCCGCCGAGACGGGTAGCAGCAGGTCGATGCCGGAGAGGATGCGGAAGTAGGACTCCTGGTCGTCCGTGCGCAAGGCTTCCTGCATGGCGACTTCGGCATCCGTTGCCGGCTCCCAGTGGGTCACGTCCACCTCTCCCTTCCCGGCGAACGGGCCACCTCAACGCGTACAACCTACAAGGTCAGGCCCCGATCACAATGGGCGGCTGCACGCATACAGCAAACCGACCCCCGAACTGCGACATAAGTCGCGCACGGGCATCGTCCGATGACTTTAGGTAGTCGTGCGCTCGGGCGGTACAGCCGAAAAGTTGATCACCATTCCCCCGGGCGGACCAGGGGCGGCGGCACCCACCGGGCTCAGTGGGTACGCGGCGAAAGATTACCGGGCGGAGTCCAGCCGCGGCAGTGGCCGAACGCACCGGTCACCCCCGCCGAGCGTCGCTCCGCGCCAATGGCCGTCGCTGCTTTCTCATTGCGGCGCCTCAATGCCGTGCCGAGACGCCGCATTGCCGCCGGCACCGTGGCGCCGCGGGAGAAAGAGCCGGGCGAAGGGGGATCGGACAGTCGGCCCGATCAGGCCGAGAACCGCTTCTCCGCGCTGCCCTCGGTCGCCGCATAGTCCTGCGCGGCCTGGTCCACGGCCACCTTGATGCCGCGCAGGATGCCCTTGAGATCCTCGGACGCGGTGGTCCACTTCTGCTGGCGCGCCGCATAGGCCTGCTGCGCGCCGCCCTCCCACGTCGCGACCAGCGGCCGGGCCGCCGCCTCCAGCTCGGCGAGCTGGGACTCGAGCTCGTTGATCGCCTTCTGGATGTCGGCGCCCGCCTGGTTGAGGGCACCGAAGTTCACCCGGAGCAAACCGTCGGTCATCGTGCCGCCCCCCGCGTCAGTTCTCGAGCGGCAGGTATCCGCCGCCGGGGTTGGTGTTGGTGTTGGTGATGAGGCGGGCTGCCGACTCGTCGGTCGCCGTGTAGCCCGCGCCGGAGCTCTTGATCGCCTCGGCGGTCTCGGCCAGCGCGGCGTTGAGGTCGGAGAGATCCTTCTGGTATTGCCCCTTGACGGCCTCGAACGCGGTGCCGCCGCGGCCCACCCACGCGGTCTGCAGCACCGACAGCTCCGCCATCAGCGTGCTCAGCATGCTCGTCAACGACTGGTTGACCTGATCGAATTTGGTGGCGGTCTGCGCCATCACCGCGGCTTCCGCCTGCGTCTGTGCCATCCCGGACGTCACCCCGCTTCCTTCCCTCGTACTGCCACGCCGGATCCCATGGAACGGACCGGCAGGTGCCGGCCGCCGGCGACTTCGCCCGGTGCCGGATCGGCAGCCGGACCCGAGTCGCGGGTCCGTGACTGGTGGCCGACCGTAGACGCCCGGACGCTGTCACGGTAACCCGCTCGGCGGCGCCTGTGGATATCGATGCACGTCAGGAAAGTTGTCCACAGCCCCTGCCCGCCGCGGCTCGAACTTCCTTACGATGGCTGCACGAGCAAATACGGCGAGCAATCGAAGGGTGGCTAAGCGTGACGACGCAGGTGGCACGCGATCGCGACCTTCCCCGCCTCGCCGGGCTCGGCCGGAGCCTGCCCCACTCTCCTGACCACTATGTCCGGAAGAGGGAATTACCCGGCATTCGCACCGGCCAGGTGATAACCACTCAGGTCGCCGCCGTCCTCCTGCTCCTCGGCGCCGTCGGCGGCCCGCTCGCCCTCGGCTCGGCGCTCTTCGGCGCGATCGTCCTGCTGGCGCTCACCTGGCTGCGGCCGCGCGGCCGCTGGGCGTTCGAGTGGCTCGGCACAGCCCTGCGCTTCTCCACCCGGGACCGGGCCGCCGCCCTCGCCTTCCCCGTCGAACCCGCGACCCTGGCCACCACCCCGGCCGGCGTGCTCACCGACGCCCACGGCATGACCGCCGTGCTCGAGCTGGGCAACCCCGCGAGCCTGCTCGCAACCGACGACCCGGCGGGCACGCCGTCCCCGCTCGCCCTCCTGCCGCCGGCCGAGCCCGGCCATCCGCCCTGCCGTCTCCAGCTGCTCGTGACGACGGCCGCCGCTCTCCCACCCCGGTCCGGCGCCGATCTCGCCGCCGTGTCCTACCACCAGCTGACCGGAGGCCGCCTGCCCTGCCGGGGCGGGTCGCTGCTGGCCGTCCGCGTCGAGCGCACCGACGGCCGGTCCGACGAGGAGCTGCGCACCGCGCTCGCCGGCGTCGTCCGGAGGCTGCTCGCCCGCACCGGCCCGGCACGCCCGCTCGCC
Organism: uncultured Actinoplanes sp.; assembly: GCA_934667465.1. Taxonomy (GTDB): domain Bacteria; phylum Actinomycetota; class Actinomycetes; order Mycobacteriales; family Micromonosporaceae; genus Actinoplanes. The sequence goes on from CAKUMG010000023.1 coordinate 2,652, forward strand.
GAGCCCGGCCTGACCGGGGCGCTCGCCGAGCTCACCGGCGGCACCGGGCCCACCCGCGAGACGTGGGCCGCCCTCCGGATCGGGCGGACGACTCAGACGACCTTCCGGCTCACCCGCTGGCCCGCGGACTCCGCGCGGCTCGTGACCCGCCTGCTGGCCCTGCCTGCGGCAGCGACGACGGTCGCGCTGGGCGCAGGGCCGGCCTCCCCCCGCCGTACGGGCACCACCGCCGACCTGACGATCCGCCTGAGCGCCCCGGATCCCGCGGCACTGGCCCACGCCGTCCACGCACTGCACGCGCTCCTCGCCGACGAGGGAGCCGCCGCCCGGCGCCTCGACGGCGACCACCGCGACGGACTGACCGCCACGCTGCCCCTGGCACTCCCGATCGCCCCGGCACTGCCCGGGCACCCGGGCGGCAAGCCCCTCCCCGCCGCCCGGGCCGACGACCTGGAGCGGCTCGACGTGCCCCTGGGCACCTCCGGCGTCATGATCGGCCGCAACAGGCACGGCGACCCCGTGCTCCTCCGCCTCTTCCGGAGCGAGCCCACCCGGCTCCTCCTGGTCGGTGGCCTCCCGTGCGCCCAGCTGCTGGCCCTGCGCGCCCTGGCCGTCGGCGCCGAAGTGCTCGTCCGGACCGACCGCCCCCACGCCTGGGAACCCTTCGTCCGCAACCTCGGACCCCACTCCGGCCCGCTCACCCTGACCACCGCGCCCCGGCCCGCGCTCTCCCCGGGCCCGCCGCCCGCCACCACGGACCCGCCCGAAGCCCACGCCGAACCGCTGCGGGCCCTCCACCAGCGACCGGCAGCCACCCCACGACCAGCGACGACCGAGCCCCCACCCCCGCCCCCGCGAACGAGCCGCCCGGAAGCCCCCTACCTGCTCGTCATCGACGACGACCGAGGCGGCAACGACCCGACCGGCAGCGGCGACCCCCTCCCGGAGACCCGCACCACGGTCGTGATCCGCGACGGCTTCCGCCAGGGCGACGTCGACCAGGCGACCCGCGCCGACCTGCTCCTCGTCCAGTCGCTGAGCAGCGCGGAAGCGGGAATGCTGGGCACCGCCCTCGGCCTCGGCGACACCGCCGGCTGGCTGACCAGGATCCGCCCCGACATGCTCGCCGTCATCAACCGCCGGGCCGTCCGCTGGGCGGCGGTCACCCCCACCCCCGTCGAGCAGCGCCTGATCGGCCCCCTCACCCGCATCCCCGCCCGAAGCGACCGGGGATGACGACCATCGATCCACCAACGGGTGTCCAGGGAGTGTCGTCGCAGATGGTGGCGTCGGCGTGGCACCATCGCGTGCCATGGGAATCATCATCCGACTGGTCATCACGGCCGTGTCGCTGTGGCTCGCCACGGTGGTCATCGAGGGCATCCGGCTCGACACCGACTCGGTGCCCGGCCAGATCGGCACGCTGCTCGCCGTCGCGGTGATCTTCGGCGTCATCAACGCGGTGCTGCGCCCGATCATCAAGACCGTGGGCTGCGGCCTCTACGTGCTGACCCTCGGGCTGATCTCGCTGGTGGTCAACGGCCTGCTGTTCATGCTGACCAGCTGGATCGCCGGCCAGGTCGACCTGCCGTTCCACGTCGACGACTTCTGGCCCAGCGCCGTCCTCGGCGCCCTCCTCGTCGGCATCGTCAGCTGGGTCCTCAACATGCTCGTCCCGGACGGCAGCGACCGGGACTGAATCGCTCGGCGCGCCGGCGGCCACACGGGCCGGGCTGCAGTGAAGTTCGACATATGCAAGGACCGTAAGGACAACCGGCCCTTACGGTGAGCCCATGGCCGAGGAACGCCGCGGATATCTCTACGGGCTGATCGCTTACATACTGTGGGGCGTCTTCCCGATCTACTTCAAGCTGCTCCAGCCCTCCTCCCCGCTGGAGATCCTCGCGCACCGGGTCGTCTGGTCCGTGGTCTTCATCGCGGTGCTGATCTCCACGATCCGCAGCTGGCGCTTCCTGCCCCGGCTGGTGCGCAACAAGCGGCTCTTCGGCGGCGCCGTCCTCGCCGCCCTGCTCATCGGCGTGAACTGGGCGACGTACATCTACGGCGTCAACGACGACCGGGTCGTCGAGACCGCGCTCGGCTACTTCATCACGCCGCTGGTGGTCGTGCTGCTCGGCGTGACCGTGCAGGGTGAGCGGCTGCGGGTGTGGCAGTGGATCGCGGTCGGTGTCGGTGCGGCCGCCGTCGCCGTACTGACCGTCGACTACGGGCACCTGCCGTACATCGCGCTGATCCTGGCGGCGAGCTTCGGCACGTACGGGCTGATCAAGAAGCGGCTCGCGCTGCCGCCCGCGGAGGGGCTGTTCGTGGAGTCCGGGGTGCTGGCGATCCCGGGCGCCGCCTACCTGGTGTGGCTCAGCTTCGCCGGTCAGGCCGAGTTCGGGCACGTCTCGGGCGTGCACACGGCGCTGATGCTGCTGTCGGGCGTCGCGACCGCCGTGCCGCTGATGCTCTTCGCCTCGGCGGCCAACCGGGTCCCGCTCGTGGGCATCGGGATCCTGCAGTACATTGCGCCGATCCTGCAGCTGGCCTTCGGCGTGCTGCTCTTCCACGAGCCGATGCCCGCGCCGCGGCTGGCCGGCTTCGCGCTGGTGTGGGTGGCGCTGATCATCTTCACCGTCGACGGCCTGCGGGCCGCCAGGAGGAACAAGGTACAGAGGACGGTGGCCGACGCCGCGGCCGCCACCGCGGAGCCGGCCACCGCCCTGCCGCCACGCTGACGGCCGAGGCCGCCCGCGGGACGTGAACCCCCCGACGAGCCGTCAGGGGACGTCGTACTGGAGCAGGGTGCTGCCGTCGTTGCGCACCAGCGCCAGCCGGGAGAGCACCCCGTCCGTGAAGTGCGTGACCCCGGACATGCTGAACTCCTTGCCCGGCGAGGCGATCCACGAGCCGAGCTGCTCGCTCTCCTCGTCGGGGCCGTAGGCCATCAGCCGGATCGTGTAGGGCCGCGATTCGGAGTCCTCGCTGCTGTAGGCGCAGAGCAGGTTGACCCGGGTCCCGCCGGGCGCCCCGGCGAGGTTGATCCGCGCGGTCACCGGCACCCGCTCGTCCCGCGGCGTCATCGAGATCGTCGGCCCCTCGCCCTGACCCTGCCCAGCGGGCACGGAAGACGCCTGCCCAGCGGGCACGGGAGACGCGGAAGACGCCTGGGCGCCGGGCGCGGCAGGAGACTGGGCGGCGGGCGGCGAAGCGCCACGGTCCATCCAGAAGACGGCACCGATCCCGGCCACGAGCGCCAGACACGCCGCGGCCAGCGCCGTGCCCGTCACCCGCCACCGCATCCGGCTGCGCTCCGACCGCCGGGTCGACCGCGCGGCCGTGACCAGTTCCGGGGTGGTGGCGCGGCGCCGCGGGGCCGCGGGCGGCGTGGTGCTCATCAGCCGCTCGAAGTCGGTGGCGTCGAGGCGGCCGAGCAGCCCCGGCAGCACCGCGATGTCGGCCACCGCCTCGCGGCAGAACGAGCAGGTGGCGAGGTGCCGCTCGTAGGCGACACGCTCGGCCGGGGAGAGGGCGCCGAGGACGTAGGCGCCGTCGTCGTGCTCGTGCTCGCACCTCATCCCGTCACCCCCATCTCGTCCAGGACCATGCGCAGCGAGCGCAGGGCATAGTGTGTCCGCGACTTGATCGTGCCCGGCGGGACGCCCAGGCGGGCGGCCGCCTCGGCGACCGAGTGCCCCTGGTAGAAGCACTCGACCAGGACCTCGCGGTGGGTCTCGGAGAGCCGTCCCAGCGCCTCGGCGACGGTCCAGGCCTCCACGGCCCGCTCCGCCTCGTCCGCGCTGGGCGGCGGCTCGGGGATCATGTCCGTGACCACCTCGCCGACCCGGACCGACCGGCGCCGCCAGGCGTCGATGGCCAGGTTGCGCGCGGTGGTGAACAGCCAGGACCGCACCGTGCCGCGCTCGGGATCCAGCTGCTCCGGATGTCGCCAGGCGCGCAGCAGGGTCTCCTGCACGAGGTCCTCCGCCCGCTGCCGGTCGCCCCCGGAGAGGCGGACGGCGTGCGCGAACAGCGCATCCCCGTGCTCGTCCTGGAGCGCGCGCAGCAGCTCGGCATCCTGATCTTCCAAGCCGGCCTCCCTCGTGCGTTCCACCCAGTCTTACGGGCGGACGACACGGTCGGTTCAACCCCGGCTCGAAGCTGCCTGTGAATCACGCAGTGGCGGCGTCACCTGCGGAGAGAGCCTCCGCGACACTTCGGGCAGCGGAGGTGAGCTTGGCACGGACCACCCGCGCGGAGGTCAGCATCTCGGCGGCCGGCAGGGAGCAGGCGAGCACCAGCCGGCGCTCCATGTCGCGGTCGGCGATCACGTTGACCGCGGCGCAGGCGAGGCCCTGGCGGAACTGGCCCATCTCGAGCTGCATGCCGCGGCGCTCGCCGGCGGCCAGGTCGGCCTCGAGCGCCTCGGGGGTGGTCAGGGTGGCCGGGGTGAACGCGCGCATGCCCCAGTCGCGCAGATAGCGGGCGCGCTGGTCGGCGGTGAGCGTGGCGAGCAGGGCCTTGCCGAGCGCGGTGGCGTGGCTGCCCTCGTCGAAGCCGGGCACCATGTCGTCCATGTACGGCGATCGGGCCCCCTCCGCAGAGGCGGTGACCGCGATCCGGCCGCCCACGAAGCGGCCCAGGTAGTGGCTGTAGCCGGTCTCCACGGCGGCGCGACGCAGCGCCTCACCCACCGTGGGCGGCCCGCGGAACGCCGAGACCAGCTCGCGGTACCGGTCCGCTATCTCGAGGCCCACGATGTAGGTGCCGTCCTCCCGCCGGATCACGTATCCCTCGTACGCGAGGGTGCGCACGAGGTGGTACGTCGTCGCGACAGTCAGCTCACACCTGCGGGCGATCTGTTTGACGGTGAGTCCACGCGGGGCACGCCCAACCGATTCGAGTACCCGCAGCGCGCGTGACACGCTGCGGATGAGGTCTGACGGCTCCGCCAGGGGGTCGCGCACAGCTACCTCCGACGCCGGGGACTTACACCATATGAATAATCTTCCGCCGGGGGAATGCCTAGGGCGTGTCGACCATGACCAATCTGTACGGCACGTGTGGTTATTAACACTCAGGGTCCGTATAACGCAATCGACGGGCATAGTCTCGCGGTGCCGCCGAAATCCGTTGCTACACCCTAGGAAAACGCTCTGAACAGCGAGAATGCGATTCGCCCCGTGCCCGCCGCGCTGGGCGCTCTTACCACGACGATCGCCTGTTCGGTGCCGGTGTTTCTCGTCGGCGGTCTCGCCGTGCAGATCGGCGAGGAGCTGAGATTCTCGCCGGCCGGTCTCGGGCTCGCCGTTTCCGCATACTTCGGCGCCAGCGCCCTCGCCTCGGTGCCCGCCGGCCGGCTCGTCGAGCGGTACGGGTCCACGGCCGTGGCCCGGGCGGCCATCGGCCTCGCCGCGCTCTCCGCGCTGGGCATCGCGGTCGGCGCCCGGTCGCTGTGGAGCCTCGTCGCGATCCTCGTGCTGGGCGCCGGCGCCAACGCCATGGGTCAGCTGGCGAGCAACACCAGCCTGTCCCGGCACGTGCCGCCCCGCCGCCAGGGTCTGTCCTTCGGTCTCAAGCAGGCCGCCATCCCGGTCAGCACGCTGCTGGCGGGCGCCGCGGTGCCCGTGGTGGCCCTGACGGTCGGCTGGCGGTGGGCCTTCGTAGCGGCTGCCGTGGCGGCCGCGGCGGCCCTGCTGCTCGTGCCGGTCGAGCGGGGGGAGGCCCGGGGTTCCACCTCGGAGCGCGGCGACCGGGCCACCGCTGCGCTGGTCGTCATCGGGCTGGGCGCGACGCTCGCGGCGGCATCGGCCAACGCGCTCAGCACGTTCCTGGTGGACTCGGCGGTGGCGCGCGGCATCACACCCGGCCCGGCCGGTCTCGCGCTGACGCTGGGCAGCGCGGTGTGCGTGGCCGCCCGCATCCTCGGCGGCTGGCAGGCGGACCGGTTCCCGGCCCGGCAGATCTCCGTCATCGCGGGCCTGCTCGCGGCCGGCGCGATCGGTCTGGCCCTGCTCGCGGTGGGCGGCACCGTCCCGCTGGTCGCGGGCGTGGTGCTGGGCTTCGGCCTGGGCTGGGCGTGGCCGGGCCTGATGAACTTCGCCGTGGTCCGGCTGCACCCGCAGGCGCCCGCCGCGGCGACCTCCATCACCCAGACCGGCGTCTATGCGGGCGGCTGCGTCGGGCCGATCAGCCTCGGCGCGGTGGCGTCGGGTGCCGGCTATCCGGCGATGTGGGTCATCGCCGCCGTGGCCATGCTCGGCGCGGCCGCCCTGATGGTGGTGGGCAGCCGGCGGCTCAGCCGGTCCGGTCGGCGATGAAGTCGCAGAGCGTCTCCATGGCCCGGCGTGCCGGGCCCTCCGGCAGCGGCCCGAGGCTGGCGCGGGCGTCCTCCGCATAGCTGCGGACGGTCGCGCGGGCCTGCTTCATCGCCGCCGACTCGCGCAGCAGCCCGAGCGCCTCGGCGTGCAGCGCGTCGTCGACCAGCGGACCGGAGCTCAGCAGGTCGCGCAGGCGCACGGCGGCCGGGTCGGTGTCGTCGCCGGCCAGCGCATAGAGCACCGGCAGCGTCGGCACGCCCTCGCGCAGGTCGGTGCCGGGCGTCTTGCCCGACTGCACGGACTCGGACGTGATGTCGAGCAGGTCGTCGGAGAGCTGGAAGGCGATGCCGATGGTCTCGCCGTACTGTGCGAGCGCCTCGATGTGCTCCGGCGCCGCCCCGGAGAACATCCCGCCGAAGCGGGCCGACGTCGCGATGAGCGACGCCGTCTTCTCCTCGATGACGTGCAGGTGGTGCTCGATCGGGTCGGTGTCCCGCGGCCCGACGGTCTCGGCGATCTGGCCGTGGACCAGGCGGGAGAACGTGCGTGCCTGGAGCGTCACCGCCTCGGTGCCGAGCTCGCCGGCCAGCTCGGCGGCGCGCGCGAAGAGGTAGTCGCCGACCAGGATGGCCACGGCGTTGCCCCAGCGGGCGTTCGCGCTGGGTGCGCCGCGCCGCACGGCGGCCTCGTCCATGACGTCGTCGTGGTAGAGCGTCGCGAGGTGGGTCAGCTCCATGACCAGGGCCGCGGGCACGATCTGGGCCCGCGCCGGGTCGCCGAACTGCGCCGCGAGCGCCACGATCAGCGGCCGGAACCGCTTGCCGCCGGCATCCATCAGGTGCCGGGCCGCGTCGGCGACCAGCGGATCGGCGCTGGTCACGTTCGCGCGGAGCTCGATCTCGACGGTCTCGAGCGTCGCGGAGACGGCCGCGTCGACCTCTGGGTCGATCGCGACTCCGAGCGACGCCAACGCTGTGTCTCCGGTGCTCACCACAACTTTCACGATGCCATACGGGCGCTGCGCGGAAGGTGTCAGGGTCTTCACACAACGACAGAGCCCCGGCCGAAGCCGGGGCTCTGTCAAAAATGAGGATTATTCAGGACGGACAAGACCAGGCTGCTGACCTGCGGCCAGCTGCAGCTCAAGGTATGTCCTGAATAACCCTCCCCTGCTACCGGACGAACTGCGCCGCGTCCGCCGTGAGGTCGAGCAGCGGCGCCGGCACCACGCCCAGCGCGAACGTGGCGATGACCCCGATGGCGAGCGCCGCCGCGGTCAGGAAGCCCGGGATCGAGACCGTGGGCGCGCTCTCGGCCGGCTCGGAGAGCCACATCAGCACGACGACCCGCAGGTACGGGAACGCGAGCAGCATGCTCGTGATCACGCCCACGATGACGAGCCAGGTCTGCCCGCCCTCCACCGCCGCGCCGAAGACCGCGAACTTGCTGGTGAAGCCGCTGGTCAGGGGGATGCCGGCGAACGCGAGCAGGATGAACGAGAAGAGACCGGCGAGCACCGGGCTCTTGCGCCCGAGGCCGGCCCACCGGGAGAGGTGGGTCGCCTCGCCGTCCGCGTCGCGGACCAGGCTCACGACGCCGAACGCGGCGAGCACCGAGAAGCCGTACGCGACGAGGTAGAACATCGTCCCGGACAGCCCCTCCTTGTTGAGCGCCAGCACGCCCACCAGCAGGTAGCCCGCGTTCGCGATCGAGGAGTAGGCCAGCAGCCGCTTCATGTCGGTCTGGGTGACCGCCAGGATCGCGCCGATCAGCATCGTCAGGACCGCGATCGCCCCGAGCACCGGCTGGAAGTCCCAGCGCGCGCCCTCGAAGGCGACGTAGAGCACCCGCAGCAGCGCGCCGAACGCCGCGACCTTGGTGCAGGCCGCCATCAGCGCGGTGATCGGCGTCGGGGCGCCCTGGTAGACGTCCGGCGTCCAGACGTGGAACGGCGCCGCCGCGCTCTTGAACAGCAGGCCGATCGCGACCAGCGCGAGGCCGCCGTAGAGCAGCACCTCGCTGCGGGCCGGGTCGGCGACCGCGGCGTGGATGGCGGCCAGGTCGACCGCGCCGGCGTAGCCGTAGAGCAGCGCCACGCCGAACAGGAAGAACGCGGACGCGTACGACCCCAGCAGGAAGTACTTGAGCGCCGCCTCCTGGCTGAGCAACCGCCGCCGCCGCGCGAGCGCGCAGAGCAGGTAGAGCGGCAGCGAGAAGACCTCGAGCGCGACGAACATAGTGAGCAGGTCGTTCGCCGCGACGAAGAGCAGCATGCCGCCGAGCGCGAAGACCGTCAGCGGGTAGACCTCGGTGGCGCCGGGCTGGCCGGCCGCCTGCTTGAGGTCCTTCTGCGAGCCGACGGTGACCGCCGCCTGGGAGACGAACGGGCCGCCGTTCTCGATCGACCGCTCGCCGATCAGCAGCAGCGACACGATGCCGAGCAGCAGGATCGAGCCCCACAGGAAGATCGCGGGACCGTCGACGGCGACCGCGCCACCGATCGTGACGACCCGGGTGTTGCGCTCCAGGATCACCATCACCAGCGCCGCGACCAGCGCGACCAGGCCGAGGCCGAGCTGGACCGGGTGCCGCCGGTGCCGGGGCAGGATCGCCTCGACGAGCACGCCGAGGCAGGCCGCCGCGAAGAGGATCAACATCGGCGCCAGCGCGCCGTAGTCGATGTCGGGCAGTTTCAGGTCTCCCATGGCTATCTGGCCACCTCTCCGTTCGCGACCGCCGAGGGCACCGGGTCGGTCGTACCGACGTCCTGCAGCGTGGCCTGGACCGCCGGGTTGATCACATCGGTGACCGGTTTGGGATAGAAGCCGAGGACCAGCAGCAGAAGCACCAGCGGCGCGACGACGATCTTCTCGCGCAGCGTGATGTCCCGCCGCATGGCCGGCAGCTCGGCGAGCGCCGGGTTGAGCGTGCCCTGGGTGGTGCGCTGCACCATCCACAGCACGTACGCGGCGGCCAGCACGATGCCGAGCGTGGCGATCACCGCGTACACCTTGTGGGTGCTGAACGTGCCGATCAGCACCAGGAACTCGCTGACGAACGGCGCGGTGCCAGGCAGCGCCAGCGAGGCCAGGCCGGCGAAGAACAGCACGCCGGCGAGCACCGGGACCAGCTTGCCGGCGCCACCGAAGTCACTGACCAGCGCCGAGCCCCGCCGGGCCACGAACATGCCCACGACCAGGAATAGCAGGCCGGTGGCGAGGCCGTGGTTGACCATGTAGAGCACCGAGCCGGTGGCCGCCTGGGTGGTGAAGGCGAAGATGCCGATGCCGATGAACCCGAAGTGGGCGATCGACGTGTACGACACCAGCCGCTTGAGGTCGTTCTGGCCGACGGCCAGCAGGGCGGCGTACAGGATGCCGATCACGCCCAGGATGAGCGCCGCCGGCGCGAACCAGCGCGACGCCTCCGGGAACATCGGCAGGCAGTAGCGCAGGATGCCGAACGTGCCGACCTTGTCGAGCACGCCGACCAGCAGCGCCGCCGCGGGGGCGGGCGCCGCGCCACCGGCGTCCGGCAGCCAGGTGTGGAACGGGAAGAACGGCGCCTTGACCGCGAACGCGATGAAGAAGCCGAGGAACAGCCAGCGGGCGGTGTTCTGGTCGAACGCACCGGAGGCGTCGGTGAGCTTCTGCCAGTCGAAGGTGTTACCGCCGACCACCCAGAGCCCGATGACCGCCGCCAGCATGAAGAGGCCGCCGACCAGCGAGTACAGGAAGAACTTGACCGCCGCGTACTGCCGGCGGGCGCCGCCGTACGAGCCGATGAGGAAGTACATCGGCACGAGCATGACCTCGAAGAACACGTAGAACAGGAAGACGTCGGCGGCCGCGAAGACGCCGATCATCGTGCATTCGAGGACGAGCAGCAGCGCGAAGTACGTGGGTACCGAGCGCTCGCTCTCGTCGACGTCGTGCCAGGAGGCGAGGATCACCGCCGGCACCAGCACCGCGATCAGCACCAGCATCACGAGCGCGATGCCGTCGGCCGCGAACGTGAAGCGCGCGTCCCACGTCGGGATCCACGCGTACGACTCGCGGAACTGGAAGCGGTCGCCGCCCGCCTCGAACGCGATCCACATGACGATGCTGAACACCAGCACGACCAGGGACCAGGCGAGCGCGACCGTCTTGGCGAGCGCGGCGCGCGTACGCGGAATGAAAGCCACCACCGCCGCACCCACCAGTGGCAGGAGCGTCAGGACGGACAGGAACGGGAAGTCACTCATGACGCCAACCACCCCAGCTGGATCGCGAGGAAGGCGCCGACGACCAGCACGGCACCGGTGAGCATGGACAACGCGTACGAGCGGACGAACCCGGTCTGCAGGCGGCGCAGCCTTCCGGAACCGCCGCCGACCGCGGCCGCCAGCCCGTTGACCAGCCCGTCGATGCCCTTGTTGTCGAGGAACACCAGGGCGCGCGTCAGGTAGATGCCGGGCCGCTCGAACACCGCTTCGTTGATCGAGTCGGTGTAGAGGTTCTTGCGGGCCGCGGTGACCAGCACCCCGGCCGGCTGCGGCTCGGTGGCCGTGCCCCGGCGGAACATCGCCCAGGCCAGGCCCGCGCCCAGGACCGTGATGAGCAGTGACAGCACGGTGATCAGCCAGTGCGGCAGGACCGAGTGCGGGTGGTCGGCCTCGGGACCGAGCACCGGCTCGAGCCAGTGCGCGACCGGCGAGGCCATCAGCGCGCCCGCCGCGATCGAGCCGACCGCGAGGAGCATCAACGGCACGGTCATGATGTACGGCGACTCGTGCGGCTCGTGGATGTCCTCGGTCCAGCGCTTCGGGCCGTGGAACGTCAGCACGAACAAGCGCGTCATGTAGAACGCGGTCAGGCCGGCGCCCAGCAGCGCCGCGAACCCGAACAGCCACGCCGTCCAGCCCTCGCGCTCGAACGCCGCCGCGATGATCGGCTCCTTGGAGAAGTAGCCGGACAGCGGCGGGATGCCGATGATCGCGAGCCAGCCCATCATGAACGTGAGCCAGGTCCACTTCATGTGCTTGCGCAGACCGCCGAAGCGCCGGATGTCGACCTGGTCGTGCATCCCGTGCATGACCGAGCCGGCACCCAGGAACATGTTGGCCTTGAAGAAGCCGTGCGCCAGCAGGTGGATGATCGCCAGCGCGTACGCACCGCCGCCGAGCCCGACGCCGAGGAACATGTAGCCGATCTGGCTCACGGTCGACCAGGCCAGGACGCGCTTGATGTCGTCCTTGGCCGCGCCGATGATGCAGCCCATCAGCAGCGTGAGCGCGCCGACGCTGACCACGATCGTCTGCAGCGTGAGGTTGGCCGAGAAGATCGGGTTGGAGCGGGCGATCAGGTAGACGCCCGCGGTGACCATTGTCGCCGCGTGGATGAGGGCCGAGACCGGGGTCGGGCCCTCCATGGCGTCCGGGAGCCAGGCGTGCAGCGGGAACTGGCCGGACTTGCCCGCGGCACCGAGCAGCAGCAGGATGCCCAGGATCAGGACCGTCGCGCCGGAGAGCGCGGAGACCCCGCTGAACACCTCGTCGTACTGGGTGGTGCCGAGCGTGGTGAACATGACGAAGATGCCGATGGCCAGGCCGGCGTCGCCGACCCGGTTCATCAGGAACGCCTTCTTGCCCGCCGTCGCCGCCGAGGGCTTGGTGTACCAGAACGAGATCAGCAGGTACGACGCGAGACCCACGCCCTCCCAGCCGAAGTAGAGCATCACGTAGTTGTTGCCGAGGACCAGCAGGAGCATGGCCGCGACGAAGAGGTTGAAGTAGGCGAAGAACCTGCGGCGGCCGGGGTCGTGCGCCATGTAGCCCACGGCGTACACGTGGATCAGCGAGCCGACCCCGGTGATCAGCAGGACGAAGACCCCGGAGAGCGGGTCGAAGAGCAGGCCGAAGTCGACGTGCAGGCCGCCGACCGCGATGAAGTCCCAGAGGCTCTGCTCCGCGGAGCGGGCCTCCTCGTCCAGCCCGCTCAGGCTGAAGAACATCGCCAGGCCGAGCACGAACGACGTCGCGACCGCGACGACGCCGAGCCAATGGCCCCATTTATCCGCCCGCCGCCCGAGCAGCAACAGGACCGCCGCACTCGCGAGCGGAATGGCGACAAGCAGCCACATTCCGCCCAAGAGGCCCGTGGCGTGGGCGTACTCCACTGTCTGTTCCACGAGACGGCCCCTTTAGTACTTGAGGAGGTTGGCGTCGTCGACGCTCGCCGAGCGTCGCGTGCGGAAGATCGACATGATGATCGCCAGGCCGACCACGACCTCCGCGGCGGCGACGACCATCACGAAGAACGAGATGATCTGACCGTCGAGGGTGCCGTTGATCCGGCTGAAGGTGACCAGCGCGAGATTCGCCGCGTTGAGCATCAGCTCGATGCACATGAACAGGACGATCGCGTTCCGGCGGACCAGCACACCGGCCGCGCCGATGGTGAACAGGATCGCCGCGAGCACAAGGTAGTAGTCAGGAGTCACTTCTCTGTCCTCTTCGGTGCCGCCTCGGATTCGGTCAGCTCACGCACCGTCAGTATCGGCGAGAGAGTGCTCTCCGAGTCGTTGCCGTCCGGCAGGCGTCCCGGCGCGGCCACCGACATCGTGTTCGCGTAGACGCCCGGGCCCGCCTTGGGGCCGGGGTAGTTGCCGGGCCGGAAGCGCTCGCGCATCCGGGTCACCTGGTCCACGATCTCCGACTTGGCGCGCTCGACATGGGCCAGCACCATCGCGCCCACCGCCGCCGTGATCAGCAGCGCCGAGGTCACCTCGAAGGCGAACACGTACTTGGTGAACAGCAGGCTCGCGATGCCCTGCACGTTGCCGGCCGCGTTCGCCTCGTCCAGGCCCACGACCGGGGTGTCCCCGAGCGAGCGGGCCAGGCCGGTGGCGACGAGCACGCCGAACGCGACACCCAGCAGGATCGCCGCGACGCGCTGGTTGCGCAGCGTCTCGATGAGCGAGTCCGAGGCGTCCCGGCCCACCAGCATGAGCACGAAGAGGAACAGCATCATGATCGCGCCGGTGTAGACGATGATCTGCACCGCGCCCAGGAAGGGCGCGGCGTTGACCACGTACAGGAAGCCCAGGCAGAGCATCGTGACGACGAGCCAGAGCGCGGAGTGCACCGCGTTGCGCGCGAGCACGGTGCCCAGGCCGCCGATGACCGCCAGCGTGCCGAGGATCCAGAAGGCCCAGGCCTCGCCCGTCGACACCTTTCCGGCCGCGTCGGCGGCGAGGAGGACGACGTCGGCGGTCATCGCGCGGCCTCCTTCTCCGTGCGTTGCCCCGTGACCATGTCGGCCGCCGCGTCGTGCGTGCCGGCGTCGGACCAGGGCGCCTTCTCCGCGCCGGCCGAGGTGCCCGGGTTGGTCAGCGCGCCGACGTAGTAGTCCTTGTCGGTCTCGCCGAGCCGCATCGGGTGCGGCGGCTGCTCCATGCCCTCCAGCAGCGGCGCCAGGAGCTGCTCCTTGGTGAAGATCAGGTCCTGCCGGCTGTCGCGGGCCAGCTCGTACTCGTTGCTCATGGTCAGCGAGCGGGTCGGGCAGGCCTCGATGCAGAGCCCGCAGAAGATGCAGCGGGCGTAGTTGATCTGGTAGATGCTCGCGTAGCGCTCACCGGGCGAGAAGCGCTGCTCGTCGGTGTTGTCGCCACCCTCGACATAGATCGCGTCGGCCGGGCAGGCCCACGCGCAGAGCTCGCAGCCGATGCACTTCTCGAGGCCGTCCGGGTGCCGGTTGAGGATGTGCCGCCCGTGGTAGCGCGGCGCCGGCGTCGGCGGGGAGAACGGGTAGTCGGTCGTGATGACCTTGCGGAACATGTGCGCGAAGGTCACTCCGAAGCCTTTGAAAGAGCCGGTGAACGTACCCACGTCACACCTCCTTCTCGGGTTCGGTTTCCGTACTGCCGACCGTGGCCGGTTGCCGCTCGGCGACCGCGCGCCGCGCCCGTGGGCTCGGCGGGACCTGCAGGTCCATGGGTGGCACCGGGAAGCTGCCCGGTGGCCGGGCGGCCAGTTGCTCCTCGATGGAGTACTCGCGTGCCTTCTTGCTCGCCGGCCAGAGCAGCGCGATGCCGAGCACCACGACCGCCGCGACCAGGTAGACGACCCAGCGGGCACCGCCGTCGATGCGGTCCTGCGAGATCCGGACGCCGGCCAGGAACAGGATCCAGACCAGGTTGACCGGGATGAGGATCTTCCAGCCGAACCGCATGAACTGGTCGTAGCGCATCCGGGGCAGCGTGGCCCGCAGCCAGATGAAGCCGAACAGCAGCAGCAGGATCTTGCCGAGGAACCAGAGCAGCGGCCAGTACCCGGAGTTCGCGCCCTCCCAGAACGTGGTGATGGGCGCCGGTGCCCGCCAGCCGCCGAGGAACAGCGTGGTGGCGAACGCCGAAACGGTGATCATGTTGATGTACTCGGCCAGGAAGAACAGCGCGAACTTGAAGGACGAGTACTCGGTGTGGAAGCCGCCGACGAGCTCCGACTCCGCCTCGGGCAGGTCGAACGGGGCCCGGTTGACCTCGCCGACCGCCGAGATGCAGTAGATGATGAAGCTCGGGAGCAGCAGCACCGCGTACCAGCTGGGCGTGGTCGGGTTCCAGCCGAGGATGTCGACGCCCGAGGGGTCGTTGCCCGCCTGCGCCTTGACGATCTGCGAGGTGCTCATCGAGCCGGCGGTCATGAAGACCGCGACGATCGACAGACCCATCGCGACCTCGTACGAGATCATCTGCGCGCTGGATCGCAGACCGCCCAGCAGCGGATATGTGGACCCGGAGGCCCAGCCCGCGAGCACGATGCCGTAGACGCTCATCGAGGAGCAGGCGAGCAGCACCA
>CAKUMG010000024.1 GCA_934667465.1 uncultured Actinoplanes sp.
GACGCGGGCAGCGCGGCGCCGGCGTGGAGTGGGGCCGGGCGCGCGCGGCGCGGGCGAGGGCGGCGCGGGCGAGGGCGGCGCGGGAGCGGGGTGGGCTAGGAGGCGGTGTAGACGACGATGCGGAGGTCGCCCGGGTTGAGGGTGAGGACGTCCAGGTCGAGGTCGAGGTGGCCGTGGACCGGGCTCGGGACGCGGAGCCGGTCGGCGTGGCCGCCGGGGGTGGGTGGGGCGTCCCAGAGGCGGCTGAACTCCGGGCTGCGGGCGTGCAGGTCGGCGATCATCGCGGACAGTTCGGCATCGGCCGGGTAGCGGCGGGCCGCGTCGCGCAGTTCGGGGACGACGGTGGCGCGGAAGCCGGCCAGGCGGTCGGGGGCGCGGAACACCGAGGGGCCGGTCTCGGTGAACGCGCGCCAGACCACGTTGCGGTCGCGGCCCGGCGTCTCCGGCACGGTGCAGACGTCCGTGTGCCACAGCTTGTTGGCGGCCAGGACCGTCCAACTCGCGTCGCAGACGCAGACCGCGACCTCGGTCAGGCGGTCCAGCATCCGGCGGGCCGTGCCGGTGACCTCGCGCGGGACGCGGGCGCCGGGCCCGGGGGTCGCGGCGAAGCCGGCCAGGGCGCGCAGCCTGTCGTGCTCGGCGGGAGTCAGCCGCAGGGCCCGGGCGAGCGCGTCGACCACGCTGGGTGACGGGCGGCGGCGGCCCTGTTCGAGGCGCTTGACGTGCTCCTCGGACACGCCGACGATGCCGGCGAGCTCGTCGCGGCGCAGGCCGGGGACGCGGCGCACGGCGGGCAGCGACGCGGACACCCCGGCCTCACCGGGGGTGAGCCGCTGCCGCAGGGTCCGCAGCGCGGTCCCGAAATCGTCGTCCCGCCGCACGCCGCCATCTTGCCAGCGGTCGGCAAACCCGCAAAGTCAGTCGCGGACGAGCCGTGGCCCACCCGGAACCGCGGCGTCCGCGGCGTCGACCGGCTCCATGTAGAACCGCGACCGCCGGATCAACCCGTCACGCACCGTGATGATGATGACGCCGCGCAGGTCCTGCCCGGCCGCCTGGGTGTAGTGCCACTCCCCCCACACCTCGTCCCCGTCCGAAACCGCGTTCGTCATCGCGACCGTGATTTCCGGCGACGTCTTGAAGATCATTTCCCAGTTCCGGCGGACCTGCTCCGCCCCGTGGACGTCACGGGCCGGGTGGGCCGGCCACTCCCCCACGAAGCCGGGCCCGAAGCAGGCCTCGATCGCGTCGAGGTCGTGGTTGTTCAACGCGCCGATCAGGCGCTCTACCGTCGTCGTGCTCATGATCTCCACGCTAGGCGCGCGGCCGCCACCCCTGCCTGGTCCAGGATGTACCACCCGCGGCAAGCAGCTCGAGCGCGTCGGCGGCCGGCGAGCCGGGCTCGGCGGTGTAGAGGTGCATCGTGAGCCGGGCGTCGGCGCGCAGGTCGAGGCTTTCCCAGGCGAGGGTCAGCTCGCCGGCCAGCGGGTGGTGCACGCGCAGGGTGCCGGCGTCGTGGGCGGCGACGACGTGCGAGTCCCAGCGCCGGCCGAACTCGGCGCTGCGGGCGGCGAGCTCGCAGATCAGGGCGCCCAGCGCGTCGTCGTGCGGCTCGCGGCTCGCGGCGGTGCGCAGAGCGCCCGCCGTCACGTCGGCCACCTGCTGCCAGTCGAGGAAGTACCGGCGGGCGGCGGGGTCCAGGAACACCCAGCGGGCCATGTTCGGGGTGTCGCCGGCTGGGACGGCGAACGCGGCGGCGAGCAGGGCGCGGCCGGCGGCGTTGGCGGCGACCAGGTCCGTGCGGCTGTTGCTCAGGGTCGCGGGGGCGGTGAACGCGTCTAGACTCCACCGCAGGCTCGGGCGGACCGCCGCGGGCCGGGCGGGGCGGCGGCCGCGCAGGACTGCGTTGCTGCCGTCGGCCTCGTGGGCCAGGCGCATCAGGTGGGCGCGCTCGGTCGCGTCGAGCCGCAGCGCCCGGGCGACCGCGTCGAGCACCCCGGCGGAGACGCCGCGCAGCGTGCCGCGCTCCAGCTGGGCGTAGTACTCCGCGCTGATGCCGGCCAGCGACGCCACCTCGCTGCGGCGCAGCCCCGGAACCCGGCGCCGCCCCGAGTCCGGCAGGCCCGCCTGTGCCGCCGTGATCCGGGCCCGGCGGGTGGTGAGGAAGTCGCTCACCTCGGCGCGGTTGTCCACCCGATCACGGTACGGGTGCGGGCCTCGCGCGGCGATGGGCTGTCAGTACACGCATCGGCGGCAACTTCCCCCGCGTACGGCAATCGGGTTCTGATCATCGGCATGAACAGCACCGGCAACACCGTCTTCATCCCCGGCGCGACGTCGGGCATCGGTCTCGGCATGGCGCTGCGCTGGGCCGCCGCGGGCAACGAGGTCATCGTCGGCGGCCGGCGCGCGGACGAGATCACGTACCCGTCCCTGTCCACCGTCGTGCTCGACGTCACCGACCCGCAGTCGATCGCCGCCGCCACCGAGCGGGTCGTCGCGGAGCACCCCGAGCTGAACGTGCTCGTGACGATGGCCGGCATCATGCGCGCCGAGGACCTGCGCAGCCCCGCCTTCCTGCCGAACGCCGAGGCCCAGATCGAGACGAACGTCCTCGGCACGGTCCGGCTCGTGGCGGCGCTGACCCCGCACCTGATGACGCGGCCGGACGCGACCATCATGACGGTGTCGTCGGGGCTGGCGTTCGTGCCGTACCCGGCCACGCCGACCTACAACGCGACCAAGGCGTTCGTGCACGTCTTCACCGAGAGCCTGCGGGTCCAGCTGCGCGACGCCGGGGTCCGGGTGGTCGAGCTCGTGCCGCCGGGGCTGCGGACGGAGCTGATGCCGGGGCAGGCCGGCAACGCGGCGCTGCCCACGGTCGACGAGTTCCTGGACGAGGTCTTCGCGCTGCTGGAGACGCAGCCGGACGCCGACGAGGTCACGGTCGGGGCGGTCAGGTTCTACCGCGACGCCGAGCGCGAGGGGCGGTACGCGGACACGTTCGCGTACAACGTCTCCCTGACCGGTTGAGATCACGGCTGCCACGCGTGCCATCCGGTGACCTCGATGCGCAGGAACGGGCCCGGGGGCGGCGCCGCCGCGTACTGCGGGTAGCGGGCGATCAGCTCCGGCGACGACTCGGAGGTCACGGTGGCGAGGCCGTCGGCGCGGACCCACCACAGCTGCGACCAGTCGTCGGAGTAGAAGTCGGCCAGGACGCTGACGCGCGGCTCGTGGGCGATGTTCGTCAGGCGCTGCAGGGCCCGGTGCTTCTTCGGCTTGCCGTCGACCGCGGTGTGGATGACGTCACCGACCAACGCGAAGACGATCGGGACCAGGTGCGGGGCGCCCGACGGCGTGACCGTGGCGAGCCGGGCCGAGCGGGCGGTGGCGAAGCGCGCGGCGGGGGTCACCGGCCCGAGTACTCGCCGATGGCGTGTTCCCACTTCTCCAGGGCCTGCTCGACGACGCTCCACGGCCCCGACGGCAGCCAGGTGGAGGCGCGCTCGACGCTCGCGGTCTCGAGCTGTTCGAGGACCTTCGGGTCGGCGGGGACGCTGAGCAGCTGCACCTGCAGGGGACGGTCGGCGCGGGCGCGCAGTTCGGTGATGCGGGCGAGCAGGTCGTGGTCGTTCCAGTTCGGGAACCACCCGTCGCCGTACGCGAGGACGCGGTCCAGCACCGTCGGGCCGTACCCGCCGATCAGCACCGGCGGGTAGGGGCGCTGGGCGGGTTTGGGCCAGGACCAGATGCGCTCGAAGTTCACGAACTCGCCCGCGAACGACGCCTCGTCCTGGGTCCAGATGGTCTGCATGGCGCGGACCCGCTCGGCGAGCAGGCGCATCCGGGTGCGGGGGTCGGTGCCGTGGTTGGCCATCTCCTCGCGGTTCCACCCGGCGCCGACGCCGAACTCGAGGCGGCCGCCGGACAGGTGGTCGACCGACGCGACCTCCTTGGCGGTGGTGATCGGGTCGCGCTCGATGACCAGGCACACCCCGCTGCCGACGCGCAGGCGGCTGGTCGCGGCCGCGGCGTCGGTCAGGGCGACGAAGAGGTCGTACGTGTGCCAGTACTTCCGGGGCAGCGGGCCGCCCGTCGCGTACGGGGTCTGCCGCGCCGCGGGGATGTGCGTGTGCTCGGCGAAGAACAGCGCGTCCTGGCCGCGCTCCTCGACGCGGCGGGCGAGCTCGCCGGGCCGCATGCCGTCATGGGTGGGGAAATAACCGACACCGAACTTCATGCCGGAAATCCTAGGGGTGTCTTGCTGTCGGTTACAGCAAGACACCCGTGGATGTTCAGTTCTCGCGGACGATGGCCTCCGCGACGCGGCGCAGGTCGCGCTGGTCGGGCACGAAGCCCTCGGCGATGTCCGGGTGCAGGCCCGCCTTGGTCTCGTCGAGCAGCTCGTGGGTGACCACCTCGACGGGCTCGCCGTGGTACTCGTCGGCGACCTTGTCGGTGGCGTTCTTGAGCGCGGAGGTGAGCTGCTCCTCGAGCGGGCCGCGCAGCTTGTCCGAGACCGGGCCGAGCTGGGCGGGGTCGAGGGTGACGTGCGGCTCCATCATGGCGGGCTCCCTGGTGCTGATGTTGACGGCGCGCCCGAATTTCCCCGTGCCCGGCCCGGCCAAACTCGACGGTGCGCGGCTGCGTCCCGTACCGGTGAAAAGCAGTGAAAAGTCAGCGACCGCGCTTGATCTCGAAGAAGGTGGTGCTGCGCGCGAGCGGCACGAGGGCGTCCCAGATCGACAGGGCCTCCTCGCGGCCGGGGACCTCGCCGATGATCGGGCCGTGCACGCCGCGCTCGGCGCCCTCGATCAGCAGGACCGGCGAGCCGATGCCGGGGCCGGCCGAGGTGAAGCCGGTCTCGTGCGAGTCGCGGACGGCCTCGTCCCAGGAGGCGTCCTCGAGCACGCGCTTGGGGTCGTCGATGCCCGCGGCCTCGGCGGCGGCGACCACGATGTCGTCGCTGATCGGCGTGCCGGCCTCGTGGGTGCGGGTGCCCAGCTCGGTGTAGAACGCCCCGATCTCGTCGTGGCGGTGGTCGGCGCGCAAGGCCTCGACCAGCCGCAGCGCCTTGCTCGAGGCTGCCATCATCGGCTTGTACTGCTCCGGCGTGTCGTCGCCGTTGAGGATGCTCAGGCTGAAGGCCCGCCAGCGCAGGGTGACGTCACGCTCGGGCGCGACGGACACCAGCCAGCGCGACGTGCGCCAGGTGAAGGGGCAGGCAGGGTCGAAGAAGTAGGTGGCCTCCATGCGGCCGATCCTATTGCGCGGTGCTGTCACCCGCCCGGGGACTGCCTCACACCGGATCCCCCGGTGTTGGATGACAGGATGTCTGCGGAGGTACAACCGGCGCGGCTGTCCGGTCATGATCCGCGGCGGGCGGGCCCCTACCGGCTGACGGGCCGGTTGGGGCGCGGCGGTCAGGGCACCGTCTATCTGGGCGAGGACGACGCCGGGGCACGGGCGGCGGTCAAGGTCCTGGACATCGACGTACGGCACGACGTGCGCGCCCGCGACCGTTTCCTGCGCGAGATCGACGCGGCACGCCGGGTGGCCTCGTTCTGTACCGCGCAGATCCTCGCCGTGGACGTGGACGGCGATCCTCCGTACGTGGCCAGCGAGTTCATCCCCGGCCGCAACCTCGGCGAGGAGATCGCGCACGGCGGGGTACTGCGCGGCGCCCGCCTCGAACGGCTCGCGATCAGCACCGTCACCGCGCTCGCCGCGATCCACCAGGCCGGCGTGGTGCATTGCGACTTCAAGCCCGGCAACGTCGTCTGCGGCCCCGACGGCGCCCGCGTCATCGACTTCGGGATCGCGCGGGCGGCGGGCGAGCGGCACACCACCCTGATGGGCTCGCCCGCGTTCATGGCGCCGGAGCGGTTCAGCAACGCCGACGTGGGACCGCCGGCGGACATGTTCGCGTGGGCGGCGACGATCGCGTACGCGGCCGGCGGCCGGCCACCGTTCGGCGACGACTCCCTCATGATGATCATGCAGCGGGTGGTCCACGATCCGCCGGACCTCACCGGGCTCGCCGCCGGCCTGGAGGGGCTGCTGCGCGACTGCCTGCACAAGGACCCGCAGGGGCGCCCGACGGCTCGGGAGGCGCTGCTGCGGCTGGTCGAACGCAACGGCGCCGCGATCGACAGTGCCCGGCTGCGGGACTCGGTGGAGCAGGTGACCCGGCAGCTGGTCGTTCCCGCGGCCCCGGCCTGGCGCGACGCCGGAGGGCTGCTCCTCGCCGGCCTCCTGGGCGCGGCGGGCGCGGTCGTCGGGGGCTCGCTGGGCGGACCCGCCGAGGCCGCCGGGCTGGGGTGCGCGGCGCTGGGATCGAGCTGGATCGTCCGTACGCTCGTCGCGGCGCGGTGGGGCCGGTGACGGCGGGCCGGTGGCGGTCCTACGCAGGCGCCCTGGCCACCGGCCTGCTGGTGATCACGGGTGGCGCGCTGGTCCTCCGGAACGGGCCGGAGCCGTGTGTGACGCTGCACGTCACGTCGTCGACGGAGAAGTTCCGGCTCGTGGAGCACCTGGCGGGCCGCTTCCGGCCCGGGGACGGTTGTGTGACCGTACGCGTGCAGGGCATGAACTCCGGCGTCGCCGCCCAGGCACTTGCCGACGGCTGGGCCGGACCCGCCGTGGCGGGGCGCCCGGACCGGCCGCACGTGTGGCTGCCCACCTCGACGATGTGGGTGACCAAACTGCGCGCCCGGGGGCTCGGGGAGCTGGGCGCGGCACCGCCGTCACTGGCGCACAGCCCGCTGGTGATCGCCATGCGCCGCGACATGGCGACCTCGCTGGGCTGGCCTGCGCGCGAGCTCACCTGGCGGGACGTCCTCAGCCTGGACAAGGACGCGTGGGCCGCCCGCGGGCATCCGGAGTGGGACCGGTTCACCTACGCCAAGGACGATCCGACCCGGTCCACCTCCGGCCTGGCGGCGACGGTCGCGGCGTTCTACTCCGCGGCGGGCAAGACGGCGGGCGGCTTCACCGTCGCCGACGCCCGCTCCCCCGAGGTCCGCGCCCGGGTCCGGCAGGTCGAGGCGAACGTGGTGGCCCACCCGCCGGACATCATGGACTTCCTCGGCCGGCTCAGCGCCGCCGACGCCGGGATCAGCGCCATGGTCGTCCAGGAGGAACTGCTGTACCTGCACAACCAGGGAAACCCCACCGGCATCCCCGGGGCTGCGCCCGCCCCACCCGGGCAGCAGTTCGTCGCGATCCATCCCGCCGACGGGACGCTGATCCTCGACCACCCGTACGCGATCCTGCCCGGCCTGTCCGCCGCCGAGCGCGCCGCGGCCGACGACTTCCTCGCCTTCCTGCGCGAGCCGGAACAGCGGCAGGCCTTCGCTGATCTGGGTTTCCGCGACGAGCACGACGCCGCTCCCCCGGCCCTGGCGGCTTCGCTGGGCTTCGACGCCGTCCAGCGGCCGCCCGCGGCCATGCCGCTGCCGTCGGCCGAGGTCATGGACGCCGTGCTGGCCGAGTGGAAGGCGGTGAGCAAGCGCGCCAACATCCTGCTGGTGCTCGACAAGTCGGGGTCGATGGGCGAGCCCAGCGGCATCCCGGGCGCCGGAACCCGGATGGCGGCGGCGAAGCGGGCACTCGCCGACAACCTGCGGCTGCTCAACCCCGATGACCGGGTCGAGCTGTGGTCCTTCGCCTCGGACCCGGACGATCTGCACCCGCAGCTGCGGCCGCCGACGCTGCTGGGCAACGGGGCGGATCTGACCGCCGCCCTGGCGGCGGACACGCTGGCTCCGGCGCCGCCCCCGCACTGGGACACCGCCCTGTGCGTCACGGTCCGCGACGCTCAGCGGGCGTTGCTCGGCCGGCTACCGCCCGGCGAGGACACGCTGAACGCGGTCGTGGTGCTCACCGACGGCAAGGACGAGTACGACCGGGGCGACTGCGCGATGACGCGCGACGGGCCGGGCGATTACCTGGGGGACACGCTCGCCGCCGCGGACCCGCGCAAGCGCGTACGTGTCTTCGGGATCGCCTTCGGCCCGGAAGCCGACGAGGCGGCGCTGCGCGAGATCACCACCGGCACCGGTGGCGTCACCCTGGACGCGACCGGGAACCCCTCGAAGATCGGCACGGCCTTCGCCGACATCTTCGCCACGCTGTCCCCCGGCCGGCCAACTATCGATTAGTATCGATTGATGGTTCTCTCGGTACGAAGCTTCCGATCCGGCACGGCGGTGGCGTCACTCGGGATGGTGCTCACCCTCGGCGCGCCACCGGCGTCCTCGGCACCCGCACCCGGCGCTCTCACGCCGGTGGCGCTGACGGTGGCGGGTGGTGTCGACCCGGGCGCCGCCGCCGGGCGCTCACTCAACCTGCGCCGGGGCTGGACCGCAGAGGTCTGGGCCAACGTGCCCGGCGCCCGGCGCCTGGCGTGGACGCCGGACGGCCGCCTGCTGGTCTCGACCGGCGCCGCGGGGACGGTCGTGGCGCTGACCCCGGCACCCGGCGGGCAGGGCCCGGCCGCGTCGACCCTGGCGAGCGGGCTCCAGCACACCCAGGGACTCGCCGTCGCCGAGCACCGCGGCCGCCGGATCCTGCTGGTCGGCGACCGGACCCGGATCCTCGCGTACGACTACGCCGCCGGGGCCGCGACCGGCCAGCGCGCGATCGTCGACGGGCTCCCCTCCGGCGGCCACGACCGCATCACCGTCGCGGTCCGCGGCGACCAGGTGTTCTACAACCTCGGATCGAGGACCAACGACGACCCGATCGACCGTACGGGTTCCCCGGAGCGCGCCACCATCGCGCAGGTCGGCCTGGACGGCACCGGCAACCGCACGGTCGCGACCGGGGTCCGCAACGGCTCGGGGCTGTCCTTCGCCCCCGACGGCACCCTGTTCAGCGCGATCAACCAGGCCGACAACCAGCCGTACCCGTACCGGGACGCCACCGGGCAGTACGGCCGGCAGGTCCCCGCGTACATCAACGAGAACCCCGTCGACCAGGTCGCCAGGATCCGCCAGGGCACCGAGCTGGGCTGGCCCTACTGCGTGCCGGACACGACCGGGCGCCCGGACCTCACCGACCTCGGCTACGTCGCGCAGCCGCTCCGCAATCCGGACAACACGGTGCTCGACTGCTCCACCGTCGACCGCACCGCGCTCGGGCTGCCCGCGCACAGCGCCGTCCTCGGCTTCGCCTTCACCCACAACTCCGCGCTGCCCGCGTCGCTGTCCTGCGGCGCGCTGCTCACCTCGCACGGCTCGTGGAACCGCACTCCCCCGCGCGAGCCGAACGTCGCCTACAGCGCCTGGGACCACCGGAAGCGCACGCTGACCCCGCCGCAGCCCCTGGTCACCGGCTGGCAGAACCCGGACGGCACCCGCTGGGGCCGCAGCGTCGACGCCGTCGGAGGCCCGGACGGCCGTCTCTATGTGACCGACGACGCGGCCGGCCTCGTCTACCGCATCACACCCCGGGGTTAGACCGCGCCCCGATGGGGACCACAGAGAGATGACGATCACCGCATCGCAGGCGTTGCGCGCCGTGGGCCAGGCGGCCCTCGGCGCCGTCCTGCTCACCGCCGGCACCGGCCACCTGACCAAGCAGCGCGAGGAGTTCCAGGCCCAGGTGCCGGACTGGTTCCCCGCCGGCAAGGACACGGTCGTCGTGGCCTCCGGCATCGCCGAGCTCACCCTCGGCGCCGCGCTGCTGTCCACCTGGCGCCAGCCGGCCCGCCGGATGCTGGGCGCGGGGGTTGCCGCCTTCTTCGTGGGCGTGTTCCCGGGCAACATCGCGCAGTACACCGGGCGCAAGGACGGCTTCGGCCTCGACACCGACCGGAAGCGCGCGCTGCGCCTGCTCGGCCAGCCCGCCCTCGTCGCCTGGGCCTGGTCCTCCACCCGCTGAGCCGCGGGCCACCGGCGGACGGTGCCGGCGGATACGATACGGGTTTCGTCGGGGCCGGGCTCGGGAGGACAGAGTTGTGCGGATCGCCGTTGCTCAGCCGACCGTGGTGGCCTACGACGTTGCTGCGAACGCGCTGACGCACGCTTCGATGATCCGCGCGGCCGGTGCACGGCTGGTCGTCTTTCCCGAGCTGTCGCTCACCGGCTACCAGCTCGATGCCCCGGCGGTGTCGTGCGACGACCCGCGGCTCGCGCCGATCCGGCAGGCCTGCGCTGATACGGGTGCCGCCGCCCTGGCCGGTGCGCCGGTCGCCGAGGCGGGCGGGCGCTCATACATCGCGACGCTGCTGGTCGACGGGGCTGGTGTGACGGTGGCCTATCGCAAGATCCATCTGCATCCGCCGGAGGACGAGCGGTTCAGCCCGGGGCCGGGGCACGTCGTGCTCGAGCTCGACGGGCTTCGCCTCGGCCTGGCCGTCTGCCGGGACGCGTCGATCGCCGGGCATGCCGCCGCCACCGTACGCGCGGGTGCGGAGGTCTATGTGGCGAGCACGCTCAACTCCGCCGAGGATCCGCGCGACGAGCGGATGCACGCCCGGGCGACCGCGCACGGCATTCATGTGGTGCTCGCATGTGGAGCGGGATCGGACGGCCCGATCTTCGGCAGTGGCGGTTCCGGGTTCTGGGCGCCCGACGGCTCGGTGATCGCCCAGGCCGGTGCGGACCCCGGCGACCTCGTCGTCGCGGACATCCCGCGCTGAGGGTGATGGGGAGTTCCGGCCGGGACGTCACGGACCTATTCCGCGCCGCCGACCGGGCGCTGACCCGGGCGGTCGAGGCCGGTGTCGCCCTCGCGGTCCCGGTCGACGGCAGCCCCACCTGCGGCAGCAGCCGGATGCAGGCGCCACCGTCCCGGGGCGCGGCGTGACCGCCGAGACGTGGTCCCCGCGGGGCCTCGCCCGCGAGCTCCAGGGCTCGTTCGGCGGCGGCAACCCCGTCCTCGTCCGCCCGGCCGCAAGGCGCGCTTCAACGCAGGCGACGGGCGCCGGCCGGGACTGCGGCGGCCCCGGCGAGAGGCGCGGGTGAGCGTCAGCGCAGGCGACGGGCGCCGACGCCGTTCCTGACGAGGGCCGGGACCGCGGCGGCCGGGTCGAGGCGGGTGCGCAGGGTGGGGGTCCAGCCCGCGTCGGGGCTCAGGTCCGGGTCGTAGGCGGCGTTGTGCTCGGCGACGAGGTCGACCGGACGGCCGGGACCGCTGCCCACCTGGACGAGGTTGCCGGTGGTGGTGATCCTCGTGCCGCGCCAGTTGCGGATGATGTCGGCGGCGGGCAGGTCGGCGCTGCGTACGAAATAGTTGTTCTCCGCGACGATGCTCGACTCGACGCCGACGCCCAGCGAGTAGTCGTAGTCCTCGTCGGTCATGACGTAGTGGTTGTTGAACACGTCGACCTGGCCGAAGCGAACCCGCGGCGCGCGCTGGACCACGTTGCCGAAGCGGTTGTGGTGCAGGGTGACGCGCAGCTTGCCGACGTCGACGCCCGGGGTGTCGGTGGAGCCGATGAGCATCGTCTTGTCGTGGTCGTAGTAGTCGTTCCACGAGACGGTGATCAGGTCGGAGCCGCGGATGAAGTCGGTCGCGCCGTCGTGCACCTGGTAGGGCCGTCCGAAATGGAGCGGCTGATCCGCGTCGTGGTTGTTGCCGTCGCTGAACGTGTTGTGGTCCAGCCACACGTTCGTCGTGCCGCTGAGCGAGACCAGGTCGTAGAGCGAGTTCCAGTTGCCCGCGGCGCCGTCGGTGGGGTCCCAGGCGGGGAAGCAGTCGGCGGCGTCGGTGAGCTCGAGGCCGCGCACGATCACGTTGCTCACGTTGGTGAGCGTCAGGCTGCCGTGGTCGATGCGTGCGCCGGGTGCGCCGATCAGCGTCGTGTTGCTGCCCACGGGGATGCGGATCTGCGCGCCCTGCCGCTGCGCCGAGCGCACCCGCGCCTCCTCGAGCGGCCCGGTCGGCCTGCTTGCATAACCCCAGACCGCCGGATCGTACGCGGCCAGGAACGCCCCGAAGTCGTACGCCGGATCCGCGTAGTCGTCGCACGAGCCGGTGCCCACGTCGATCCGGCCGCTCACGATCACGATCTTCGGCTCGTTCCCGGCGACGGCGGCGAGCAACTCGGCCCGGTTGCGGACGACGCTCACGTGGGCGTCGTCCGCGGCGGAACCTCCCGTGGTCCCGGCGCCCGCCGAGCCCCACCCGTCCCCCGCCGGCAACGTCTGCCGTGCCACCGAGAACGTCCCGGGAGGCGGCGCGGCCACGGCAGCCGGGGCGGGGGCGGCGGTGAACAGGGAGAGCGCGGCCACGGCGGCGCTCAGCAGGGCAGCGGGCATCGGAACGCTCCAACGAGGACGCGGGAAAGCGCTTACTCGCCCACCGTCACACCCCCGGACCCCGAAATCAACGCCCCGGCGCGTGCAGGAAGTTTGCAGTGGCCGGGGCCGGAGCGACGGGAAACGTCACGCCGGTCAGCTCCTCGGAGACGGACCAGAGTCGCTGCTGGACCGCGACCGCGTACGAGCCGGGGCTGGACGTGACGATCCTGGGGTGGCCCTTGATCTCGTTGCGCCCGCCCGGGCCGTAGTACTGGCCGCCGAGCGCGGCGGGGTCGGTGGCGGCGCGCAGGGTCGGCAGCGCGCCCATCGCCGGCGTCTGGGTGATCAGCGGCGCGAGCCAGGTGAGCGGGAGCCGCAGCGCCGCGGGGGTGTTGCGGGCGAGCTCGGTGCTGGACAGGCCGGGGTGCGCGGCCACCGCGGCGGTCGTGCCGTGGGCGGCGAGGCGGCGCTGCAGCTCGTAGGTGAACATGAGGTTGGCCAGCTTGGACTGGCCGTAGGCGGCGGACCGGCTGTACGAGCGCTGCCAGTGCAGGTCGTCGAAGTGGATCGCGGCCCGGATGCGGTGGCCGGTGCTGCTGACCGTCACCACCCGCGAGCCGGGCACCGGCAGCATCCGGTCCAGCAGCAGGCCGGTGAGCGCGAAGTGGCCCAGGTGGTTCGTGCCGAACTGCAGCTCGAAGCCGTCCCGGGTGCTCTGCCTCGGGGTGTACATCACGCCGGCGTTGTTGATCAGCAGGTCGATCCGGCCGAACCGGGACCGTAGCGCCGCCGCGGCGGTCCGGACCGAGTCGAGCGAGGTCAGGTCGAGCTCCTGCACGCTCACGTCGCCGGCGATGCGGGCCGCGGCCTGCGCGCCCTTCGCCGCGTTGCGCACGGCGAGCACCACCGACGCCCCGCGCCCGGCGAGCGCCCTGGCGGCCTCGTAGCCCAGTCCGGTGTTGGCCCCGGTCACCACGGCCACCCGCCCGCGCTGGTCCGGGATGTTCGCCGTCGTCCACTGCTCGCCCATGCCGCGCTCCCAATTAAGTACCGAAGGTATCTTGCTGCCGGGAACGTTAAAGTACTCGCGGTACGTTGTCAACGTACCGGAGGTACGTAAGTTAGGCTGGGGATCATGACGTTCCAGCGGGCACGAACCGAAGAGCAGCGGGAGATCCGCCGGCGGGCCATCCTCGACATGGCCTCGGCGATGCTCGGCGAGATGCCGGTGGCCGCGGTCACCCTCAACGAGCTCAGCCGCCGGGTCGGCCTGGCGAAGCCGAACGTGCTGCGCTACTTCGAGTCCCGCGAGGCGGTGCTGCTCGAGCTGCTGGACCGCTACCTGCAGGAGTGGCTTATGGAGCTGGCGGACGAGCTGGCCGCCGGCGTCGGCGCGGACCTGCCCCTGGCCGGGCGGGCGGCGGCGGTGGCCGAGGTCCTCGGCGGCTCGCTCGCCGGTCGGACGGTGATGTGCGAGCTCTTCGGCGCGCAGAGCGTCGTCCTGGAACACAACGTCTCCGTCGAGGTCGTCGCCCGCTACAAGCGCTCCTCCCTCGAGCGGATGACGACCATGACCACGCTGATCCGGCGGCACCTGCCCGAGCTCGGCGACGACGCCACGCTGTTCGGCCTGCAGACCATGCTCACGGCCGGGGCGCTGCCGGCCTACACCTCACCGCCGCCGACCCTGCGGGAGGCCTACCGGGCCGAGCCGGAACTGGCCCGCTTCCACCTGGGAATGCGCGAATACCTGACCCGGGCCCTGACCGCCACCCTGCTCGGCGTGCTGCCCCGCGACTGACTTACGCCGGCGTCAACGCCCCGGCGGTGGGGAGAGCGCAGCGCCCGAGTGGTAGGCGAGCCGCGCGTCGGCGCCGGCCGCCACCTCGGCGATCAGGTCGTCGAGCGCCGCGAACGCCGCCCACCGCTCGATCCCCCGGGCCACCGCCAGCTCGGCGATCAGCAGATCCTCGAGCTCCGGGACCCGCTGACCCTTCCACGCCTTGTCGGCCAGGCTCACCAGGTGATCCTCCACGGTGGTGGCCGGGTCGGTCCAGCTCGCATGCGACCCGGCGAAGCGGGCCAGCCGCGCCGGAACCCCGCGCGCGAGCAGCAACTCCCGCCCGGCGGCCTCGTGCCGGTGCCCCGGCACCGACAGCTCCTCCGGGTGCACGACCTTCCCGACGTCGTGGGTCGCGGCCCCGTACAGCACGGCTTCCCGGTCGAAGCTCAGCGCCGTGAGCCGCCCGGTCAGCTGCCACGCGACGTCGTGCACGAGCCGCAGATGCGCGACCAGCCGCGCCGACGCCCGCAACTCGGCCAGCATGTCGTCCACACCCGATGGCAGTTCCCTCAGCACGCGGCCATGCTAGCGAGACCGCGCTCGCAGGCGGTGACGTCGGCCTGCCGGCATCGGCGGACTGCGCGCTTTCCCACCCCCGAGGCGGACGACGCCCGGCTCAGCGGTCGTGCAGGGTGAGGATGAGGTCGACGACCAGGGCGGTCCAGCCCGTCTGGTGCCAGGCGCCCAGCCCAGCCCCGTTGTCGCCGTGGAAGTACTCCGGGAAGGCGATCAGGTCCTTCCAGTCCGGGTGGGTCTGGAAGAGGTCGTTCGAGCCGTAGATCGGCCGCCGCCCCCACGAGTCCGGCACGAACATGGAGATGAGCCGGCGGGACAGGTCGTCGGCGACGGCGGTCAGGGAGCATTTGGACTGCGAGCCGGTCGGATATTCGACCATGAGGTCGTCGCCGAAGAACGCCGCGTATTCGCGCAGCGCCTCGATCAGCAGGTAGTTGACAGGCATCCACAGCGGCCCGCGCCAGTTGCTGTTGCCGCCGAAGAGCCCGCTGGTGCTCTCCGCCGGCTCGTAGCCGACGGTGAAGTCGGAGCCCCCGAGGGACACCGCGAAGGGTTTCTCCAGGTGCGATCGGCTGAGGCTCCTGAGCCCGTACGGCGACAGGAACTCCTCCGGGTCGAGCATGCGCGCCAGGATCCGGAGCAGCTGGTCCTGGCCCACCATCGACAGCAGGCGCTGCTGCCGCCCGTCCGGGGAGAGGCGGCGGGCGCTGATCACATCGCCGTAGTCGCTCTGGCTCGCGGTCAGCCAGCGCAGCCGGGCCGCGAGGTCGGGCAGGCGGTTCAGGGTGCCGGCGCTGAGCCGGGTGGTGGCCGCCAGCGGCAGCAGGCCGACGATCGAGCGGGCCTTCAGCGGCAGCTTGTGACCGTCGGGCAGGCGCAGGACGTCGTAGAAGAACGAGTCCTCGTCGTCCCAGAGCCCCTGCCGGTAGGCGGCCTCGGCGATGTAGGCGAAGTGCTCGAAGAACTTGGTCGCCATGTCCTCGTACGTGCGGTCGTGCAGGGCGAGCCGGATGCTGATGTCGAGCAGGTTGAGCGCGTACATCGCCATCCAGCCGGTGCCGTCGCTCTGCTCGAGCACGCCCGCGACAGGCAGGGCCGCCGAGCGGTCGAACGGGCCGACGTTGTCCAGGCCGAGGAAGCCGCCCTCGAACACATTGTTGCCGCCGACGTCCTTGCGGTTGACCCACCAGGTGAAGTTGAGCAGCAGCTTGTGCATGATGCGGGCCAGGAAGTCGTGGTCGCGGCCGCCGTCGATCTCGAAGACGCGCAGCGCCGCCCACGCGTGCACGGGCGGGTTCACGTCGCTGAACGTCCACTCGTACGCGGGGATCTGGCCGTTGGGGTGCATGTACCACTCGCGCAGCAACAGCAGCAGCTGCGCCTTGGCGAAGCCGGGGTCGACGCGGGCGATGGTGACACAGTGGAACGCCAGGTCCCACGCCGCATACCAGGGGTACTCCCAGGGGTCCGGCATGGAGATGACGTCGAAGCTGTTCATGTGCCACCAGGCGTTGTTGCGCCCGTAGCGGCGGCCCGGCGGCGGGGGCGCCGAGCCGGGGTCGCCGTGCAGCCACTGCTTGACGTCGAAGTGGTAGAACTGCTTGCCCCACATGAGGCCGGCGATCGCCTGGCGGGCCACGGCGGCCTCCTCGGCGGAGGCGCCGGCGGGGATCAGCCCGGCGAAGTACGCGTCGGCCTCGGCCCGGCGCGCGGCCACGACATCGTCGAAATCGGGACCCAGATCACCGTACGCGGCAGGGGTGTCCGCCTCTGTCAGGCGCAGCCTGATCCGCCGGGTCTCGCCGGGCCCGAGGGTCAGCTCGTAGTGCAGCGCGCCCTTGGTGCCCGTCCCGGCCGGGTTGACCGTCGGCGCGCCCGCGATCAGGTGGTCGTTGATCCCGTCCTTGGGATAGAGGCTGGTGCCGGGCAGCCCCCACAGGCGCTGGGAGTTGGTCTCGTTGTCGCACATCAGCGCGGGTGGCTCACCCTCGCCGCGCAGCTCCAGCCGGCCGAGGCTGCGGTGCTCGCCCGCCAGGCGCCCCGGCGTGCCGGTCAGGGCGGGCACCGGGCGGTTCGGCAGGCCCCACGACCAGGTGTTGCGGAACCAGAGCGTGGGCAGCAGGTGCAGGGTGGCCTCGTCGGGCCCGCGGTTGGAGACCGTCACCACCATGCACAGGTCACGCGGGCCGGCCTTGGCGTAGTCGACGGTGACCACCCAGAACCGGTCCTCGTCGAAGACCCCGGTGTCGACGAGCTCGTACTCGGGCTCGTCGCGCGAGCGCCGCCCGTTGACGGCCACCAGGTCGTCGTACGGGAAAGGGGCCTGGGGGTAGTGATAACGCCACGTCATCCAGGAGTGCGTCGGCGTCGAGTCCTGGTACCACCAGTACTCCTTGACGTCCTCGCCGTGGTTGCCGCCGTCGCCGCCGAGGCCGAACATGCGCTCCTTGAGGATCGGGTCGCGCCCGTTCCACAGCGCCAGCCCGAAGCAGAACGTCTGCCGGTCGTCGCAGACCCCGGCCATCCCGTCGTCGTTCCAGCGGTACGCCCGGGAGCGCGCATGGTCGTGCGGGAAGTAGTCCCAGGCGGTGCCGTGCTCACTGTAGTCCTCGCGCACGGTCCCCCAGGCCCGCTCCGCGACATACGGCCCCCACGCCCGCCACGGCTGCTCGCCGGAGTCCGCCTGCGCCAGGCGCTCACGCTCCGCCACGCGCCCGCTCCCCTCGACTAGAACACCGTGTCATGAACACTAACGGAATGCTGATCGACTCCGGCGGGGCTCAGGCAACCGGCGGGGGCGGCTGGGGCAGGGGGTGTGCCCCCTCGGGACGCAGGCCGTCGAAGATGATCGCGAGGTAGCGCCGCCACAGGCCGGGCGGGGCGTCGACCGGCCGGTCCGTTTAGCGCTACGGTCGCGGCCTAACCTGACCGCAGGGTCCGCTTAAGGAGAAGCCCATGAAGGCAGTCGTCGTGTCCGGCTACGGCCCGCCCGAGGAGTTCACCGTCGGTGACCTCCCGATCCCCCGGCCCGGGCCGGGACAGATCCAGGTCCGGATCGCGGCCGCCTCGCTCAACCCCGGGG
>CAKUMG010000025.1 GCA_934667465.1 uncultured Actinoplanes sp.
GTCACGCGCGGCAGGTACTGCGTGGCGAAGCGCACCCGCTCGGCGAACGTGAACGCCTGCTGCGCCCGGTCGGGCGAGGCCGTCACGTGCCGCACGTCCCCGGTCCGCCAGGCCCCGGTCACCACCGGTCGCGGCGACGCGTCGCAGGAGCAGACGGACGTCGAGTCGTTCGCCGCGCTCGAGCCGACCGTCGAGGCGCTCAGCGCGATGGGGATGGAGTACGCGGGCGTCGGCAACCACGAGTTCGACGAGGGCCCGGCGGAGCTGCTGCGGCTCCAGTTCGGCGGCTGCCATCCGACCGACGGCTGCCAGGACGGCGACGGCTTCCTCGGGGCCGCCTACCGCTACCTCGCCGGCGAGGACGCCCAGCTCGGCGAAGCCGGCCGGCTCGACGAAGACCTCCAGGGTGCCGCCGCAGGGCAGGCCGACCTCGAACGCGTCGTCGTCGGAGACCCCGAAGCTCGCCCTGCGCGGCTCGCCGCCGGCCGCCACCTCGCGGCACAGCTCGTAGACCGCGCCCTCGACGCAGCCGCCCGAGACGCTGCCCGCGACCGATCCGTCGGCGCGCACCAGCATGGCCGCGCCCGGCTGCCGTGGCGCGCTGGACCAGGTGGCCGTGACCGTCGCCAGCCCGGCCGACTCGCCGGTCCGCCACGCCGTCACGACGTCGCCGAGCACCTCACGCACGGCCGCATCCGTCCCTTGTCATCGCCACATCATTCTCCCGCCCCGCGCCTCCTGCCCAATCCGGTGTCCGTTTATTCCTGACACGCCTTATTGATCTGTTCGTTCCGGCGATCCGTGTACTCCCCCAGCGACCCACGGCGGGTGGGCCGCCTGACGCAGGGAGACGACGTGGCACCACGAAAGACCAGGTTCCTCGCGATGGCCGCCGTCGCGGTCGCCGTGGCCGGCGCGACCGTGACGACCCAGTTCGCCTCGGCGGCCGACGTCCCCGACGACGGCGTGATCACCGCCACCGTGCAGGTCGACGGCGTGTTCGACGGCGCGGGAAAGCGCTTCATCGGCGGCGGCGAGCTCGGCGACGGCGGGCAGGACGAGGGTCAGGACGCCCTGTTCGAGCTGGCCGACGGCGCCACGCTGAGCAACGTGATCCTCGGCTCCCCCGCCGCCGACGGCGTGCACTGCCAGGGCAGCTGCAACTTGCTCGACGTCACGTGGGAGGACGTCGGTGAGGACGCGGCGACGTTCCGCGGCACGGGCGCGACGGTGGTCATCGAGGGCGGTTCGGCGGCGAGCGGCACCGACAAAGTGTTCCAGGACAACCGCGGCGCGGGCGGCTCGGTCACCATCCGCGACTTCGCGGTCAGCGACTTCGGCAAGCTCTACCGCTCGTGCGGCAACTGCGACGAGCAGGCTGCGCGTACGGTCACCATCGAGAACGTGACGGCGACGGCGCCCGGCAAGGTCCTCGCCGGCGTGAACGCGAACCTCGGTGACCGGGCCACGATCTCGGGCGTCACGATCACCGGCGACGGCGCGGAGGACGTCAATGTCTGCGAGCTGTTCGCGGGCAACGACACCGGCGACGAGCCCGCGAAGATCGGCGACGAGCCCGACGGCGTCGCCTGCACCGCCTCCGGCGTGACCGTGCAGTAGCCGCCCGCGCTCCGGCCGCCACCGGAGCACGCACGTTCGGCCCGGGACACACCGGGCCGGTGCACACCTGAGCGGTCCGCGGATCTTAGGGTGTGCGCATGGCAGCAAACCTCAGCTCCACGAAGACCCGGGCCGCGCTGAAGACCTCGGCGCGCATCTCGCTCGAGGTGCTGCTCGTCCTGCTCTCGACCGCGGTGGCGCTGTGGCTGCTCGGCAAGGCGTGGTCGATCCTCTGGCCGCTGGTGATCGCCCTGCTGCTGACGACGCTGACCTGGCCGCCCGCCCGGTTCCTGCGCAGGCACGGCTGGCCCCCGGCGCTGGCCGCCACGGTGGTCACCGTGGTGGGGCTGGCGATCGCGGCCGGCACGATCGTCGGCATCGCCGTCCCGGTCGCCGGTCAGGGCGCCGAGCTCGCCGACGGCGTGGTCGACGGCATCCAGACCGTCCGGGAGTGGGCGTCCGGTCCCCCGCTCAACATCCAGGACGACCAGATCACCCAGGCGCTCGACACCGGCATCGCCCAGCTGCAGCAGCGGGCCAGCGACATCGTCAACTACACGGTCACCGGCGTCAGCACCGTCGTGAACGGCGTCGTGACCACGGTGCTGGCGCTGTTCCTGATGTTCTTCTTCCTCAAGGACGGGCCGCGCTTCCTGCCGTGGCTGACCCGTCAGCTGCCCGGCCGGCTCTCCGTCGACATCCCCACCGTCGCCGAGCGCGGCTGGAACACCCTCGGCGCGTTCGTCCGCTCGCAGGCGTTCGTCGGCCTGCTCGACGCGATCTTCATCGGCATCGGCCTGTGGATCGTCGGCGTCCCGCTGGTGCTGCCGCTGGCGGTGCTCACGTTCGTGACGGCCTTCATCCCGATCGTCGGCGCGCTCTTCGCGGGCTTCGTCGCGGTCCTCATCGCGCTGGTCTCGAACGGCTGGACCGACGCCCTGATCGTGCTCGCCATCATCATCGCGGTGCAGCAGCTCGAGGGCAACGTCTTCCAGCCCATGATCCAGAGCCGCGGTCTCGGCCTGCACGCCGCCGTGGTCCTGCTCGCCGTCACCCTGGGCGGCAGCCTCGCCGGCATCGTGGGCAGCCTCCTCGCCGTCCCGGTCGCCGCCGTCCTCGCCGTCGTCTGGAACTACATCCGCGAGCAGCTCAGCGATCAGGACCTCGCCCCGGGCGAAGATCCGAGCCCGGACCCGGATCCCACCCCGGACCCGGACCCCACGCCCGGCCCGGACGACAAGCAGGCCCCGGCCACCGCCTGACCCACCTCGCCCCCACCTCGCCCCCGCCCGCCCCGCCGAGTCCCGGCAGGGCGGGCGCTTCCGTTCCGGGCCCTTGCTCACCGATCGAGCTCGGTTCAGGCCGGCCGGCCGATCACCGAGTCCTGGAGCAGCCGTACGGCCTCGGCGCGGGCGCCCGTGAGGGGTGCGTCGCTGGTCAGCGCGGTGGGACGGACGGGGACGTGGCGCGGGAGCGCGGCGACCGCCGTACGGATGTCGCCGAGCAGGGGGACACCCCAGGGGCCGCCGACGATCACGCAGGCGGGGTCGGCGAGGGCGATGACCGCGGCGACGGCGCCCGCGACGGCCGTGCCGAGGGTGGACCGCACGGCCGGGTCGGCGGCCGCGGCGGCGAGCAGGTGGGCGGTGTCGATCGCGCTGGTGCCCGGGCGGTGCAGGCCCAGCTCCGCGAAGACCTGCACGAAACGCATCGCGCGCCCGTCCGACCCGGCCGTGACGAGGTGCGCGATCTCGCCCGCGAGCCCGGCACCGCCCCGGTGGACCGCGCCGTCGCTGACCACGGCGCAGCCGAGACCCTCGCCCAGGTAGAGGTACGCGAAGTCGTCGGGCGTCCCGGGGGCGGCGGCGCGCTCGGCCCGGGCCGCCCAGTTGACGTCGTTGCCGACGGTGACCGGGCCGGCGACGTGCGGGCCGATGATGGCGGCCGGGTCCAGTTCGCCGACGAGGAACGCGGCGTCGGGCAGGTGGACGAGCCGGCCGGTGGCCCGGTCCACCGGGTCGGCGGCGCTGACCACGGCCAGCCGTGGGCTGTGCCCCGCGGCGGCCTCGGCGACCGCGCCGGACAGGGCCGCGGCGATCCGCTCGGGGTGGCCGGGGCGGGTGGCGCGGGCGGCCGTGTCCCCGTACACGTCGATGGTCTCGGCGACGACGCCCTCGGGCGCGATGGCGACCACCAGGGCCGTGCCGACGTCACCGGCGAGCGCGTAGTAGGTGCCGACCCGGCCCTTGCCGCGGCCGCCGGGCGTGCGTTCCCCGGTGTCGGCGATGAGGCCGCGCTCGGTGAGCCGCCGGACGCTCTCGCCCGCGGTGGGCTTGGAGATGCCGGTCGCGGTGGCCAGCTCGGCGCGGGTGAGGCGGCGGTACCGCAGCAGGGCGCGCAGGACGTGCTCGTCGGTCGCGGAGCGGACCAGGTCGAGCGAGGGCTTGGCGGGATCCACGCACGAGATTCTAGGCAGGGGTCTTGCCTGGAAGGGTGGCGGGCGCTTACCGTCATTCAAGTAAGGGATGCTTACTGGAAGGAGAGGCCCGTGCTGACCACCGCGCTGCCGCACTGGGAGGAGACGCCCGCCGACCTGCCCGCCGCCGTGCGCGAGATCAAGGCCGCGTTGCGCGCCCGGATCGCCGCGTCCGGCCGTACGGCCGAGGAGGTCTTCGCCGTCGTCGAGGCGCGCGTCCGCGCGGCGGTCGAGCAGATCGAGGCGGCCCGCGGGCGTGGCGAGACGATCTGGCCGGTCATCGACTATGCGGACCTCGCCGCCGGCACCGTCCCGGCCGAGCAGGTGGCCCTGCTGCGCAGGCGCGGCTGCCTGGTCGTGCGCGGGCACTTCGAGCGCGAGCAGGCCCTCGCCTGGGACCGCGGGATCGTCGACTACGTGGAGGGGAACCGGTTCTTCGAGAACTACCGGGGCCCCGGCGACGACTTCTTCGGCAGCGTGGGCTCGAAGCCCGAGATCTATCCGATCTACTGGTCGCCGGCGCAGATGCAGGCGCGGCAGAGCGACCGGATGGCGCGCGTTCAGGCGTTCCTGAACAGCCAGTGGAAGCACGAGTCGGACGGGGTCCGCTGGTTCGACCCGGACCGCGACTCGCTCTACCCGGACCGGATCCGCCGCCGCCCCGAGGGC
This sequence comes from uncultured Actinoplanes sp., assembly GCA_934667465.1. GTDB lineage: Bacteria > Actinomycetota > Actinomycetes > Mycobacteriales > Micromonosporaceae > Actinoplanes. The sequence continues at coordinate 4,766 of CAKUMG010000025.1, forward strand.
GCCGACTCGGGCGGGCTGGGCACCCACCTCGACCCGGGCACACTCGACCTGTGGATGACCGAGGGCTACCAGCGCGCGTTCCGGCACCTCTTCGACGGCACGGCCGAGCAGTACGACCCGTGGGACGCGGCGCACCGCACCGACGGCCCGCAGTACCCGGGCTCGACGATGTGCTCGGCCTTCCGCACGTTCCAGGGCTGGACGGCACTGTCCGACATGGATCACGACCAGGGCGTCCTGCACACCGTCCCGATCCCCGAGGCGATGGCCTACCTGATGCTGCGCCCGCTGCTGAGCGACGTGCCCGACGACGACATGTGCGGCGTCACGGTCAACCAGGTCTTCCCCGCCAACGAGACGTGGCACCCGCTGCTGATGCGCGCCCTCTCCGGCATCCCCGACGTCCGCGCGGGCGACTCCGTCTGGTGGCACTGCGACATGATCCACAGCGTCGCCCCGGTACGGGGGCAGCGGGGCTGGGGCAACGTCATGTACATCCCGGCCGCGCCCTGGTGCCCCCGCAACGAGCGGTACGCGGCGTCGGTGCGCGACGCGTTCGCCACGGGCTCGAGCCCGTCGGACTTCCCCGCCGAGCACTACGAGCGCGAGTGGCCGGACCGCTTCGCCGAGGCGGACCTCAACGCCACCGGCCGCCGGGGTCTCGGCCTCTGACCCCGCGGCTCAGCCGAAGTCTCGGCCTTTGACCCCGCGGCTCAGCCGGGCGATCGGCGCGACGACGAGGGCGGCCGCGGCCAGCAGGACCACGCGACCGCGACACCTGTCAGGCACCGGACGCGGACGAGACCGGGGTTTACCAGCGGCTGCGGGCCTCCGTCGGCGACGAACTGGACACCGAGGTGACCGGCCCCCTAACCCACGACGGCGACTCCTGCCGGCTGCACCTGCGGCTCGTGTCGCCGGTTCCATGACCGGCGGCTGTCACACGTCGCGGCGCCGGACCGGCCCCGGCTCAGTTGAGAGGATCATCAACCCCCCAGAACACCCGTACGGCGTCAGGAGCGGCCGCGCGGTAGCCGACCCACGTGTCGTGCGGAACCAGGAAGCCGGTGTGCCGGGTGGCCGCCTCGGTGTAGAGCGGCACCTGCGAGGGGCCGAGGGTGAACCCCCGCGCGGCGAGGTGGGCCCGCACCCGGGCGGCGGCGTCCGGGCCGGTGACCGTCACGATGCGGGCGCACCCGCCGGAGCCGCACGACCTGTCCTCCTCCACGGCGGCCAGGCCGGCCGGGAACGGCAGGAGACCCTCGCCGCCCGGCAGGCCCTCGCTCCGCGCCACGACGCCGAAGCAGCAGAGCAGCGTGGGCACGACCACCCCGACCGCGGTCGCCTGCAGGAGGAACACGGCGAGCCGTCCGCGCCGCCGCTCGTACGCGCCGGCCACGGGCCCGACGAGGATCGCCAGCACCGCGTACCAGGTGAGCAGGTCCTCGGACGAGGCGACCGGGCCGGGGAGCACACGCCCGGGCAGCACCGTCGCAGCCAGCAGCGCGACCAGCACGGCACCCGCGATCAGCCCCGGGGTGCGGGAGCGGGCCAGCAGGCTCCACGCCACGACCGGCAGGGCGGCCAGGACGATCCCCACCGAGGGCGCCGCGAGCCAGGCCGCAACGACGACGGGCAGGGCCACGGCGACGGGAATGATCCGCCAGAGAGAGCTCACGGGCCCAGATCATGACAGGTACGCAGCGACGGCCGCGCCCCCGCCAGGTGGGGGTGCGGCCGTCGCCGGAACGGAAGGCTCAGACGGTCATGTCGTCGAGGCGGCCGCGCAGCTTGGCGAGCGCCTTGGTCAGCAGCCGGGAGACGTGCATCTGGGAGATGCCGACCTGCTCGGCGATCTGCGACTGGGTCATGTTGCCGTAGAAGCGGAGGCTGATGATCTTCTGCTCGCGCTCGTCGAGGGAGGCCAGGGCCGGGCCCAGGGCGACGCGCAGCTCGGTCAGCTCGAACTCGGGGTCGTGACCGCCGAGGGTGTCGCCCAGCTCGGTGCTGCCGTCGGCGCCGACCGGGGTGGAGAGGCTGGCCGAGTTGTAGGCGCGGGCGCCCTCGAGGCCCTCGAGGACCTCTTCCTCGGTGATGCCGAGGTGCTGGGCGATGTCGGCGACCTGCGGCGAGCGGCCCAGCGAGTGGGTCAGGGCGCTGTTGGCCGCGGTGATGGCCAGGCGCAGCTCCTGCAGGCGGCGCGGGACGCGGATCGACCAGGTGCGGTCACGGAAGTGGCGCTTGAGCTCACCGATGATCGTGGGGATCGCGAAGCCGGCGAAGTCGACGCCGCGGTCGATCTCGAACCGGTCGACGGCCTTGATCAGGCCGACCACGGCCACCTGGTAGAGGTCGTCCGAGGGCTCGCCGCGGCCCGCGTAGCGGTTGGCGAGGTGACGGGCGAGCGGCAGCCAGGCCTCGACGGTGCGATCCCGCACGGCCGGCCGCGACGGGTGACCGGCGGGCAGGCTCGCCAGCGCGGTGATCAGCTCAGAGGCGCGGTCCGTGCTCTTCGACGAGTCGGCCACCGTGTCGGTGTCGTGAGCGGATACTGCGGTGACGGTCATATGAGGTTGCTCCTGTTCGTGACTGCTTCCCACGCGTGGCCAACTGTTGCCCCGTGGGGCGGGTGTTCCAAACTCGTACTAACGACCGAATCTTCGGCGACGAAAGTATGATCCCGCACCTCCCCCGACCGGTCGGCACCGGGTGGGGGAAGGCCGGTCCCACCGGGCGGAAAGGCCGGTCCCCACCGGCGGGAAATCGGGGGTGAGGCGGCCCCGCGCGCGGGGTAGAAAGGTGCGACGACGCGAGGACGGAGGGCCGCATGGACGCGGTGCACGACTCCGGCGCCGACCCGGTCGGTGCGCGTTTCGCCGCACTGGCCCGCCGGGTGCTGGGGGCGGCGGAGGCCACCGTCGTGCTGGGGCGCGACCTGCGGGCGCTGCGCGACGACCCGCGTACGGCCGCGTTCCTGTCCGCCCCGCTGACCGGCGTGCACGGCACGGTGGTCGGCGCGCTCTGCGTGGCCAGTCACGAGCCCCGGCAGTGGACACCGTCCGACGAGGAGCTGCTGGGTGAGCTGGCCGCCGCCTGCTCCGAGAGCCTGGCGCTGCTGGCGGCGAGGCGCCGCGCGCGGGCCGGCGAACACGCGGCCGCCTTGCACGAACGTGCGGCGGAGACCGCGTACGCCCGCAGCAGTCTGCTCCTGCAGGCGAGCTCCGCCCTCGCAGCGACCAGCACCGTCGCGGACATCGTCGCCGCGGTGCGCGACCTGGCTACCGGCATGCTCGACCCCGCGTTCGTCGCGATGTCCCTGGTGGCCCCGGACGGCGACCTCGTGCTGGCGACCCGGGAAGGGCTGCCGCCCTCGGTCGTGGAGCGCTTCCGGCGGTACCCAGGCCCGGACCTCACCCCCTCCGCACTGGCCGTCAGCACCCGCGAGATCGTCCTGATCCCGGACGCCGCGGGCGTGGCGCGCCGGACGCCGGCCGTGGCACCGGTCTTCGCCGAGCTGGGCTGGCAGTCCAGCGCCAGCGTCCCGCTGCCGGGGCCGGGCGGGCCGCTCGGTGCGCTCACCTTCGTCTGGCGCGAGCCGCACACGCCCGACGACGGCGAGCAGACCCTGCTCGCGGCACTCGGGGGCTATGTGGCGCAGGCTCTGCAGCGCGCCTACCACCTGCGCGAGCGCGAGGGCGTGGCCTCGACCCTGCAGCGCGCGATGCTGACCGACCTGCCCGCGGTGCCGCCCTTCGAGCTCGCGGCGCGCTACCAGCCGGCGGCGCGCGGCGAGCAGGTCGGCGGCGACTGGTACGACGCCGTGCGCCTGCCGGACGGCCACCTCGCCCTGGTCGTCGGCGACGTGGCGGGGCACGACATGCGCGCGGCGACCCACATGGGCCAGCTGCGCAGCATGCTGCGGGGATTCCTGGTGGACCGCGCCGAGCCGCCGTCGGCCCTGCTGCGGCGCCTGGACACGGCGACCCGCCGGCTCGGCCGCCCGGTACCCACGACCGCGGTGCTCGCCTGCCTGGAACCGGACACGCACGTCCTGCGCTGGGCGAACGCCGGTCACCCGCCGCCGGTCCTGTTACCGCCGGAGGGCACGCCGGTCGTGCTGCCCGGCCGGGACCCGCTGCTGGGGGTGGCCCGGCGGCTGGAGCGCACCGATCGCGACCGCGCGGTGCCGCCCGGGTCGACCCTGCTGTTCTACACCGACGGCCTCCTCGAAACGCGCGGCCAGGTGATCGACGAGCGCGAGGCCGAGTTGCTCACGCTGCTGCGCGGGCAGGGCACGACGCCCCTGCCGGAGCTGCTGGATCTGCTGCTGCACAAGATCGCCGGCGACGACCACGAGGACGACGTCGCCATGCTGGCCGTGCGGACGCCCCGGGTTTGACGACCCGGGGGCCGGGTAGTGCAGAAGGCTGCCTCGTCGTCACGCCCCCGCGTGACGAGCGGCCCATCGCGAAGAGGTCAGCCCATGCATCCATCACCTTCGTGGTCGTCGCGCCTGGAGCTGCGGGACGGGACCCGGATCGTGCTGCTCAGCGGCGACATCGATCTGACCGGCGCCGACCAGGTGCGGCGGCTGCTGATCGGGGAGCTCGACCAGCCGGGCTCCGCGCACGTCATCGCGGACCTCTCCGGGGTCCCCTTCCTCGACTCCGCCGGGCTGGGCGCGCTGATCAGCGCCTACAACCACGCGGAGGAGCTGGGTCAGCGGTTCAGCGTCCGGGAGCCGCAGCACACCACCCGCCGGATCATGGAGATCGCGGGCGTGCTCGAGCTGCTCAGCCAGGACGGACCCCATCCGGAGCGTACGCCTGACGTGTGACAGCGGTTCCGGCCAGCGGGACTCCCCCGTGCCGCCCGCTCCCCCACCCCACCGGCGGCGCATGATCGGGGGGTCGACAGCGCAGCGCATCACGGAAGGAGGGCCGGCGTGACGCCGACCTCGCACGGCCGGGCCCGCCCCGGGGACCAGGCCTCGCTCATCGTGCACGGCAAGGACCGGACCGGCATCGTCGCCGCCGTGAGCGCGGTGCTCAGCCGGCACGGCGCCAACATCGTGCAGCTCGACCAGTACTCCGACGACCCCCAGGGCGGGGCGTTCTTCCAGCGCACGGTGTTCGGGCACGACACGCTCGGCGTGACCCTGCCCCGGATCGAGGAGGACCTGCGGGCGCTGCTGACCCAGGGCTTCGACCTGGAGTTCACGCTGCGGGACCTCGCCGTGCCCCAGAGGGTGGCCATCTTCGCCTCCCGCGAGGAGCACTGCCTGCTCGACCTGCTGTGGCGGCAGCGCCGCGGCGAGCTGCCGATCGACGTGGCGATGGTGATCTCCAACCACCCCGACACGGCGGAGGAGGTGCGCGGCTTCGGGATCCCCTTCATCCACGTGCCGTCGCCCGCCGGGCCGGACAAGTCCGCGGCCGAGGCCGAGCACCTGCGGCTGCTGCGCGGCAACGTCGACTTCGTGGTGCTGGCCCGCTACATGCAGATCCTGTCCGCCGACTTCATCCGGCAGCTGGGCGTCCCGATCATCAACATCCACCACTCGTTCCTGCCGGCGTTCATCGGCGCGGGGCCCTACGCGCGGGCCAAGGACCGGGGCGTGAAGCTGATCGGCGCGACCGCGCACTACGTCACGGAGGACCTCGACGAGGGCCCGATCATCGAGCAGGACGTGGTCCGGGTGAACCACGCCGACACCGTCGCCGACCTGCAGCGGCGCGGGGCGGACGTGGAGCGCGCGGTGCTGTCGCGGGCGGTCCGCTGGCACACCGAGGACCGGGTCATCCGGCACGGCAACCACACGATCGTCTTCGCATGACCGTCGCGAGCTCCGCGCGACCTTCGCGTGAGCTCCACGTGAGCGGAGCCCGGCCGGCGCGGTGGTGCCGGCCGGGCCGCTCACTGCGCCCCTGCTCCCGCTGTCAGACAGATGCCGGGGCGCCCGCACAGCGTACATTGGCAATCGTTTTCAACAAGCGGGGAGGTGCCGCGATCCCCTACCATCCATGAGCGCCGATATCGCTCGACGATGGGGGAACCACCTCGTGCCATCTCTGCTACGACGCGGCCTGACCACCGGCCTCGCCACCCTGATGCTCGCCACCGCCGGGGCAGCGGTCGCCACCGCGCCGGCCTCCGCCGGACCCCGCTCCGACACCACCACCGCGCTGGAGAAGCGCCGCGTGGACAGCGTGCCCGCGCCGGTCCTGGCGTGGGAGGGCTGCTACGAGTACGCCGAATGCGCGACCGCCCAGGTCCCGCTCGACTACGACCAGCCCCGCGGCGCGACGACCAGCCTCGCCGTGCTGCGCGTCCCCGCCCGCGACCAGGCCAACAAGATCGGCAGCCTCTTCGTCAACCCGGGCGGCCCCGGCGGCTCCGCCACCTCCCTCGCCCTGGGCTCCCCCAACTTCCTCAGCGACGCCCTGCTGGACCGCTTCGACATCGTCGGCGTCGACCCGCGCGGCATCGCCGACAGCACCAACGTCCGCTGCTGGAACTCCGCCGCGGAACAGGCCGCGGTCCTTAACGACATGAACGTCGCGTTCCCGTGGGGCCGCGCCGAGGAGAAGAAGTACGTCGCCGCGGCCGAGAAGTTCGGCCGGGCGTGCTCGACCACCGGCCGGCCGCTCACCGGCGCCATGAGCACCGCCGAGGTGGTCCGCGACATGGAGCTGCTGCGCCGCTCGGTCGGCGACAGCAAGCTCACGTTCCTCGGCTTCAGCTACGGCACCGCCATCGGCCAGTACTACGCGAACATGTTCCCGGAGCGGTTCCGCGCGATCGTGGTCGACGGCGTGCTGGACCCCGACCACTGGGTCGGCAACCCGGCCACCGCGAACATCGAGCAGGACAGCCGGCTCAAGTCCTCCGACGGCGCGTACCGTGCCCTGATCGAGATCCTGAAGCGCTGCGACCGGGCCGGCGAGGACGCCTGCGTGTTCGCCGAGGGCAACCCGGTGGCGCGGTTCGAGACGATCGCGCGCGAGCTGCGCAGGGCGCCGCTGACGGTCACCGACGAGTGGGGCACCTACACGATCACGTACGCGGACTTCATCGGTGGCGTGCTCGGCAACCTCTACGGCGTCGACGCGGGGTGGACGGTCACCGACCTCGCGCAGCAGCTGTGGATCCTGCTCGAGGGCACGCCGGCGCAGGCCCCGGCGGCGAAGGCGGCCCTGCGCGAGCGGATCGAGTCGTTCACCGAGCCCGCGGAGGAGCCGTACGACAACGGGTTCGAGGCGTTCGCCGGCGTCCTGTGCACCGACGCCCTGCACCCGCGGGACGCGGACAGCTGGCTGCGGCTGATGGACCAGGCTGACCGGCGGGCCCCGTACTTCGGGCGCGCCTGGGGCTGGGGCAGCGTCCAGTGCGCCCGGGACACGTGGACGGTCCGCGACGAGGACGCCTACGCCGGGCCGTGGGACCGCCGCACGGCCGCGCCGGTCCTGGTCGTCGGCAACTACTGGGACCCGGCCACCGCCTACACCGACGCGGTCTCGGCGTCACGCCGGCTCGGCAACGCCCGCCTGCTGAGCAGCGACAACTGGGGTCACACCGCCTACGGTACGGGTGACTGCGCCACGGCGGCGATCGACGCGTACCTGCTCGCCGGGACGCTGCCGGCGCGCGGGACCGTGTGCGAGGGCGCGTACCAGCCGTTCACCCCCGCGGCCGCGCGCCGTGCGGGCACGAAGGGTCAGGTGCCGGTGGCGATCCCGCTGCCGCCGTCGGTGCTCAACGGCAACCGCTGATCATCGCTCTCGTTCCGCGAGGGGGCTCCACGCCGTGGGGCCCCCTCGACCAGCCGGCGGCTGTTGGTCACCGCCATGCGGTGAATCTCGTCATCCGTGAAGCCGTACGCGAGCAGCCGGTCCGCCAGCAGCGCGAGCCCGTCCTCGACCGGCGGGTTGAACGGCTGACCGAGGTCGCTGGAGAGCACGGAATGCTCCGGCCCGGTCCGGCGGATGTGATCGGCCAGCACCTCCCAGCTCACCTTGCCGCTGTGCGGGGTGGTGAAGCACCGCTCCAGCAGCGCCCCCCGTGCGGCGAGCTCGCGCTGCGCCTCGACGGGCAGCCGCTGCGAGGTGAACTCGGGGTGGGTCACGACGATCCGCCGTACGCCCGCCTCGGCCGCAGCCTCGGCGACCACCGCGATCTCGGGGCCCGACAGGTGCCCGGTCGCCAGCACCATGTCGTGCTCTTTCACCAGCGCGAGAATCTGGCGCAAAGCCGGCACCACCGCTCCTTCACCGTCGACCACCTCGACGGCCGGCGCCGTGATCCCCCTGCCGGCGAGCTCGTCCTGCACCCGCGCCCACATCGGAGGGACCGACCCCTCCGGCGCCTGCGCCCGGCTCTCCCGCTGGTTGCGCGAGTCCACGGTCGGCAGCCACACGACCCGCGCGCCCTGCCGCCCCGCGATCTCCACGGCCACGGGGTTCAGCCCGCCGACCGACGCGTTGAGCGTGATCGCCCCGAGCACGTCCACGCCGGGCACCACCGTGCGCACGACCGCCGCCCGTTCGGCGGTCGGCACGTAGTGCGACTTGAGCACGAACCCGGCCAGCCCCACCTCGGCGCAGTTGCGGGCCAGCGTCACGTCGTCCACCAGCCGCGGCATGACGTCGGGCGCCACGTGCACATGCGTGTCGTACGCCCCGGCGACCAGCGCCCGCGCCCGCTCCGACGGCTGAACCATCACGACCCTCCCTGCCTCGTTCCCCCCATCCAACCCCGCGGATCCGCGCACGTCGATGGCTATGCGCGCTGGTCGTAATCGGCGCGGGCGGCCTCGATGCGGGCCAGGTTGCCGGCGCTCCAGGCCATCAGCGGCGCGGCGGCGGCCAGCATCTCCCGGCCCAGCGGCGTCAGGGCGTAGCTGACCTGCGGCGGCATCGGGTTGTGGACCGTCCGGGTCAGCAGGCCGTCGCGTTCCAGGCCGCGCAGCGTGGCCGTGAGCATGCGCTGGCTGATGCCGTCGAGCCCGCGCAGGAGTTCGGCGAACCGGCGCGGGCCGGGCAGCAGATCGTGCAGCAGGACCAGCGTCCACTTGTTGGCGACGATCGCCTTGCATCCGCCCGAACGCGACGGCTGGCTCATGGTGGTCACCTCCGGAAACCGCGGCACATCGAAGTGCCTGATTGCCAGGGCAACCCACCGCCGCCGACGATCATTCCATGACCAAGACGTATCTGCTGGTGCACGGCGCCTGGCACAGCGGGCAGTGCTGGGCCCGGGTGGTCCCGTTCCTGGGCGGGGCCGGCCACCGGGTCCTCACCCCCACGCTGACCGGGTACGGCGAGACGCGGCACCTGGCCGGCCCGGACGTCGGCCTGGGCACGCACACCGACGACATCGTCGCGCTGATCCTCGCGCAGGACCTGACCGGCGTCGTGCTCGTCGGGCACAGCTACGCCGGGATGGTGATCTCCGCGGTCGCCGAGCGGGTGCCGGACCGGATCGCCGAGCTGGTGTTCCTGGACGCGATGGTGCCCGTCGACGGGGAGAGCGCGTGCGACGTCATGCCGGTCACGAAGACCCTGATCGACCTGGCTGCGGACGGCGAGCAGCCGTGGCGGATCCCGCCGCTGCCGGAGCTGCCGCCGCACGGGCTGTTCGGGGTCACCGACCCGGCGGACGTGGCGTGGGTCCGCACGATGCTGGGCGATCAGCCCGTACGCTGCCTCACCGAGCCGGTGCGGCTGACGGATCTCCGCGCGGCGGCGCTCCCCCGTACACACATCCACTGCATCGGCAGCGAGCCGGAGGGCTTCGCGCGGCGCCCGGCCGCCACCGGCCGGGTGCGGGAACTGACCGCCGGCCACGACTGCATGATCACCGTCCCCGGCGAGCTGGCAGCCCTGCTGCTCTCGCTCCCTGGGAGCGCTGTCACTCCGCCCGGTGGTAGGTGACCACGTCGGCACCGCTCGGAAAGTGCTGGACGTCGCCCACGGTGAACGCCGTGGGGTCGAACGGCGCGTCGATCAGCGGGAGCCCGGACCCCGCGAGGACCGGGTAGCGCTTGATCCGGATCTCGTCGATCTCGTCCAGCAGCGCGCCGGCGAGCTTGCCGCCGCCGCACAGCCACAGGTCGAGGCCGTCGGTGGCCTTCAGCTCGCGGACGAACGCGACCGGGTCGCTCGACACCCACTCGACTGGGGTGTCCGCGGGCGCCTCGGGCGTGCTCGAGAAAACGATCTGACGAAGATGCGCGTACGGGCTGAGGACGCCCGCGTCCGCGCCGACCTGCCAGGTGGCACGGCCCATGAGGACCGTGTCGAAGCGCTGGTTCGGCGCGTCCTCCGCGATCCCGACCGCGGCGCGGAACGCGGTCGGGATGGTCTCGGGCTGCTCGGCGTTCATGGCCGCCAGCAGGTCCATGTCGAAGGGGAAGAAGTCGCTCTCCCCGGCCGGCCCGGCGATCCGCCCGTCGATGGTCGCGGCGATGTAGTACACGAGTCGGCGAGTCATCCGACGATCTTCACACGGGACGGTCCGGCCGGTTGCCCCGGCGGCGCAGCAAGACCGCGGTTGTCAGGTAGGCGGCGGCGCCCATCGTGAAGGCGGCCGCGACGACGATCCGGCCCGGTCTCCCGCCCAGGCCGGTGGGGTCGCTGCCCACCAGAGTCAGCCATTGCAACGCGGCCAGCAGCGCCCAGCCACCGCCTAGGACGAACCCGGCCTTCGGGGTGTGCGTCGTCTGCCACCAGGGGCGCTTCGGCGTGGTCACGATCGTCATTGTCGCAGCCGGGGGCGGTTTGCGCTCTCTTGCGGTTACCAGGGAACTGATGGAGAGTACGGGCATGGGAACCCGACAGGAGATCAGCGCCCTCCCCCCGGAAGCCGACCTGGCCCGGGCGGACTCGCTGGCCCGCGAGATCTTCTCCGACATCGCCAACAAGTGGGCGTTCCTGATCATCGAGTTCCTCGGGCAGCGCACCATGCGGTTCAGCGAGCTGCGCGACGAGGTCGGCGGCATCAGCCACAAGATGCTCACCCAGAACCTGCGGATGCTCGAGCGCAACGGGCTGGTCGAACGGCACGTCCACCCGACCGTCCCGCCGCGCGTCGAGTACACGCTCACCGAGGCCGGCGACGCCCTGCGCGCCGTGGTCGACGGCATGTGCGGCTGGACCCAGCGCTATCTGGGCCACATCGAGGCCAGCCGCACCCGCACCCCGGCCTGACGGCCGCGGTCAGTCCAGGACGGCGACCGCCTCCACCTCGACCAGGTGCTCCGGCACGTCCAGCGTCACGATCCCGAACATCGACGCCGGCGCGGCCGGGGTGACGCCGAGCTTCTCCGCCGCCCGCGCGATCCCGTCGAGCAGCAGCGGCATCATGTCGGGCTTCCAGTCGACCACGTGCATGGTCAGCTTCACCACGTCGTCGAACGTCGCGCCGACCCCGTCGAGGGCCTTCCCGACGTTGAGGTAGCACTGCTCGACCTGCGCTGCGAAGTCACCGACCCCGACATCGGCACCGTTCTCGTCCCACGCCACCTGCCCGGCGATGTGCACGATCCTCGAGCCGGTCGCCACCGATACCTGCTTGTAGATCGGAATCTCGGGCAGCCCGCTCGGGTTCACCAGGTTCACCGCCATGTCGGAGCCTCCTCGCTCTCTTTCGGTTACCAGGAAACCGTAAGTGACCATGGCGGGCCTGGGAAGAAGGCACTTTTCCGAGACCAGGGCACCTTCCGGTAACCGCTGCCCCGTAGGGTCCCCCCGGTGAAGCTGAGCCGCGCGGAGGGTGTCCGGACGGGCTGACCCGGCGGGCCCGATACTTCCTTGCCACGCAGGCGGTGCGGGGCGACGTGCCCGGCGTCGAGCATGCCGGCGGTGACCAGGGAGTCGCCCAAAACCGCACGGTTGTACACGGCGGCGGTCCGGCGCATCTGGTCGGCTTGGCGCTGCGCCCTGCCGGCCAGGGAAACCATCAGCTGCTCGAGTCGGCCGAGCGATTCCCCCGCACGATCCACCGTCGCCCGGGTGGCCTCGTGTTCGCCGGGCATCGCCCACATTGCGAACTCGCGGACATCGACGGCGAGCAACTTGTATTCAGCCTCGTAGCGGCGCACCGCGCGCCCGGCGATGGCCTGGATGAAAGAGGCCGCGGGGCTGCCCGCCACAACCCTGTCCCAGACCGCGAAGCCTTGGAAGAACCCGACGCAGACGAACGCGAGATCCTCGTACAACGCGGTGATCGAGGTGTCCAGGTTCGTGCGGAAGCCACAGCCGGCCCAAGGCAACTGAATCCGGATGCTGGTGATTCTGCGCGTGAAATCGTCCTGCGTGGAGGCGAGACTTTCCGATCAGAGTGACGAGTTCGTTCTTCTGGTCACCCAGCCCCACGCGGCGAAGCCGAGCGGGCCCGAGGCGAGGACGCCGATCCCTGGCAGGGTGCTGAGCCGGCCGATCCAACTGTCGTCCGGGCCGGTCAGAATGCTGCGCGCGT
>CAKUMG010000026.1 GCA_934667465.1 uncultured Actinoplanes sp.
CGACCAGGGCTCACTCTCGGCCCGCGACGTTTCCCCTGGCTGCGGCGCGTTTCCGGTCACTCGATCAGTAGACTGCACATCTTCGCGGCGTTCACCCATATAAGGGGCGTGTCGACCAAATGGTGCATAGCCATCTCGGTCGCACGGCCATCAGCGCTGTCACTACGCTGGGGAACCATGAGTCACGTTCTCGCCGCGGTCGCCTGGCCCTACGCCAACGGCCCGCGCCACATCGGTCATGTCTCCGGCTTCGGGGTGCCCTCCGACGTTTTCAGCCGGTACATGCGGATGGCCGGCCACGACGTGCTCATGGTGTCGGGCACCGACGAGCACGGCACGCCGATCCAGGTGCAGGCCGACGCCGAGGGCGTCACCGCCCGCGAGCTGGCCGATCGCTACAACCGGGTCATCGTCGAGGACCTGCACGGGCTCGGCCTCTCCTACGACCTGTTCACCCGGACCACCACGCGCAACCACTACTCGGTCGTGCAGGAGCTGTTCACGGGCCTGTTCGACAACGGCTACATCGTCGCCAAGACCACGCTGGGCGCGATCTCGCCGTCGACCGGGCGCACCCTGCCCGACCGCTACATCGAGGGCACCTGCCCGATCTGCGGCTATGCGAGCGCGCGCGGCGACCAGTGCGACAACTGCGGCAACCAGCTCGACCCCGAGCAGCTGATCGACCCGAAGTCGCGGATCAACGGCGAGACGCCGAAGTTCGTCGAGACCGAGCACTTCTTCCTCGACCTGCCGGCCTTCGCCGAGGCGTTGGGTAAGTGGCTCGACACCCGCGACGGCTGGCGCCCCAACGTGCTGAAGTTCTCGAAGAACCTGCTCGAGGATCTGCAGCCGCGAGCGATCACCCGCGACCTGGAGTGGGGCGTGCCGATCCCGCTCGAGGGCTGGCAGGACCGCAACGACAAGCGCATCTACGTCTGGTTCGACGCCGTCATCGGCTATCTGTCGGCCTCGATCGAGTGGGCCCGCCGCTCCGGCGACCCCGAGGCGTGGCGCAAGTGGTGGCAGCAGGACGCCCGTGGCTACTACTTCATGGGCAAGGACAACATCGTCTTCCACTCGGTGATCTGGCCGGCGCTGCTGCTCGGCTATTCCGGCGAGGGCGACAAGGGCGGCGAGCCGGGCTCGTTCGGCGCGCTCGACCTCCCGACCGAGGTGGTCTCCAGCGAATACCTCACGATGGAGGGCCGCAAGTTCTCCTCGTCGCGCAAGGTCGTCATCTACGTCCGCGACTTCCTCGAGCGCTACGACGCCGACGCCCTGCGCTACTTCATCGCGGCGGCCGGCCCGGAGTCCAACGACACCGACTTCACCTGGGCCGAGTTCGTCCGGCGCAACAACGACGAGCTGGTGGCGGGCTGGGGCAACCTGGTCAACCGCTCGATCTCGATGGCGGCGAAGAACTTCGGCGCGATCCCCGAGGCGCTCGACCTGACCGATGAGGACCGTGCACTGCTCGAGGTGGCGAAGGCGGGCTTCGCGACGGTCGGCGAGCTGATCGGCAAGCACCGGCAGAAGGCCGCGATCGGCGAGGCCATGCGGGTGGTGGCCGAGGCGAACAAGTACCTCTCCGACCAGGCGCCGTGGAAGCTCAAGGACGAGGCGTCGAAGCCGCGGATGGGCACGATCCTGCACGTCGCGCTCCAAGTGATCAGCGACGCCAACACGCTGCTCACGCCGTTCCTGCCGCACTCCGCGCAGAAGGTGCACGAGCTGCTCGGCCGCACCGGGGTGCACGCCCCGATGCCGCGCATCGAGCAGGTCGAGGACCTCGACGGCGGCCCGGCCTATCCGGTGCTGACCGGTGACTACGCCCAGGGCGGCCGCTGGGAGTCGGTGCCGCTCACGGCCGGCACGCCGCTCGCCGCGCCGAAGCCGGTGTTCCGCAAGCTCGACCCGTCGGTGATCGAGGAGGAGCTGGAGCGCCTCGGCTCCTGAGCCACATATTACGCAGGTCAGCCCGTCAGTGTCGGAAGACACTGACGGGCTTCTTGGTATTCGGCCCCAAAGTGGATTGATCACGCTCCCATGGATCGGGTACGTTCAGCGCCGACCACGGGGGAAACGGTAGCGTTTCATCGGTACGGCTGCGTTCTATCGCACGCGCCGCACCGTCGTCATGTCTCCACCGTCAAGGTCAAACCCCTCGAAGGAGTTTCCTTGAACGCACGACTCAAGCGGCCGCTGCTGGCAGTTGTCGTCACCGGCGCCCTGCTGGCCGGTGGCGCTGCCGTCGGCTCTCCGGCCCACGCCATCCCGGGCACACCCCCGGTGGCGGGTGCCACGGTCGCCGGCGAACCCAGCGCCGACCCGACAGCCGACCCGACGACGCCCGTCACCACGGACCCGACGACGCCGGTCAGCGACGCCCCGACCACCCCGGCCGAGGAGACCACCACTCCCGCCGGGGACCCGACCACCCCGGGCGACCCGACCACCCCCAGCGACGAGACCACTCCGGGTGACGGGACCACCCCGCCGGCCGAGGAGCCCTCGACGCCGGTGACGCCCCCGTCGGAGACCCCGCCGCCCGTGCCGGTCCCGGACACCGCGAAGCCGACCGGCAAGATCAAGCTGAACAGCGGCGGGCTGTGGGTCGGCCAGAAGCTCACGCTGACCGCCGACGCGGTCAGCGACAACAGTGGCGCCGCCCAGGTCACCCGGCTCGTCGAGTGGGGTGACGGCACGAAGACCACGCTCAAGCCGGGCCAGGTCGGCACCAAGATCTACTACACGGCCAAGAAGTACCCGCTCAAGCTCACCCTCAAGGACAAGGCGGGCAACACCAGCACGTCGACCTCGTCGGTGAACATCACCAAGCCGGGCAAGTTCAAGCTCAACCGCTACAACCTGTGGCAGAACCAGCTCGTCACGGTCACCATGAGCGGCGTGCCGGCGGGCACCACCCGGATCGACTTCGACTGGGGCGACGGCGCGGTCCAGCCGATCCGCGTGGCGAACGGGTCGTTCCGCGGCTACTACGACCGGCACATCAAGACCAATGCCGTGATCAAGGGCAAGGTCACCCTGCGGGCCACGTTCACCAACAGGTTCGGCCGCTCCTCGGCCGTCTATGCCGGTGTCGTCAACGTCAAGCGGGACACCGCCAAGCCGACCGTCAAGATCAAGAAGCCGAAGAGTGCCAACCGGCTGAAGTCGTGGAAGACCGTCACCGGCACCGCCGCCGACAAGGGCTCCGGCGTCGCCGAGGTCTACGCCCTGGTCAGCCGCGTCTCCGGGGGCAAGGAGTACTGCTACACCCCGAAGAAGCAGTGGAAGAAGGTCACCAGCGACGCGCAGTGGTACCGGGACTGCCTCGGCACCAAGGTCAAGGTGAGCAAGGGCAAGTGGTCGCTCAAGGTCGCCGGCCTCAAGAAGGGCACCGTCTACGTCGACGCGTGGGCCTACGACAACTCCGGCAACCGCGGCAACCAGGTCTGGATCAAGTCCAAGATCACCCGCAGCTGACGCACTCCAGCTTCGAGATTCGGCCCGGCGCGCGATTGCGCCGGGCCGTTTCCTTTCCCGTACGCGGTGAGCGGCGGCCCGTGCGCTGTGAGCGGTCCGTGCGCCCGCGTGGCCCGTGCGCCGTCGGCCGGCGAGCCGGCCGTGAACCGGGCGGCTCAGAGCACGTACGGCAGTTCGGCGATGTGGTGGTCGACGAGTTCCCGCAGCGGCGCCCAGACCTCGTACACGCCGCGCTCGTAGCAGCGCGCCCCGACCGCGGCGATCGCGTCCGCGTCCGGCCGGACCAGGCGCAGCCGGGCCCAGCTGTCGTCGCGCTGCAGCACCCACGCCGTGACGCCGCGCCACTGGGCCTGTTCGGCGCGCCGGCTCAGCGACTGCACCGGGTAGCGGGCGGCCCGGGTCAGCGCGCGGACCCGGAACTCGGCGGGCGGGTCGGCCACCGCCTGGTACTCGTGCTCGTTGATCCGGCCCACCAGCCGCGCCGACCCCGCGTCGGTGCACGGCACGTACTCGCGGTCCGGGCTGACGCCGGGGATGCCCTCCAGCAGGTGCCGCCAGCGCGGGCCGGCCAGCCGCAGCCACCCGTGCTGCTCCGGCTGGTACGTGTAGAGCACCACCTCGTCGCCGGTGCCCGGGTACGCCAGCAGCTGCGCGTTCGCCGGCATCGGCAGGTCCGCGAAGCCGGCGGTGACGAACTCCGGGATCAGGTCGTTGGTGCTGGGCGTGAAGCCGGTGCCCAGCACCATCGAGCCCACCCGGGAGTGCGCCGGGATCGCGGCAAGCCCGGCCTGCGCGTCGCCCATCGGGATCTCGAAGTCGACCGGGTCGGTGGCGCGCCAGCGCAGCGCGTACGCGGGCCCGTCACCGGTGCCGCCGTCGGTGCGCAGCAGCGAGAGCTCCGCCGGGGTGCGCAGGTGCTCGAGGTCGCAGGCGCGGTAGCAGAACCCGTACGGCAGCCATCCCGCCAGGTGCCCGGCCAGTTGCGCCCCGGAGAGCACCTTGATCATGCGGGTGCCCCGGCGCACCGCGGCGGTGGCCCGGATCCGCCGCAGGACCGGGTCCCGCTGGTGCCCGGCGGACTGGCTCATCTCCTGGATGCGCTCCCAGGAGAGGTCGCGGCGCAGCGGCGCCATCAGCGGAGGCTCGAGCGGATCGGTGCCGATGTCGGCGTCCTCACCTGTCACGGTCACGCGGTGCAACCTAGGCGTGGCAGGTGGACTCCGGGTGAACGGAGGGTTACTCGCGTCGCGCGTGAAAAAGGTTTCACGGAACCGGTGTGCGACGCTGGGCGGCGATGAACACCGAGCAACCTTCCGACAAGCGGGCGAACCGGACTTCCCGGAGGTCAGGCGAGTTCCCCGCCGCGCCCGAGCCGCTGACCGTCCCCGTCTTCGACAGCCACACCCATCTCGACATCACGGTCCACGAGGCCGGCGTCCCCGGCGGCGCGGGCGGCGACCCGGTCGAGGCGCTGATCGCCGCGGCCGCGGACGCCGGCGTGGACCGCCTCGTGCAGGTCGGCGTCGACGTGGCCTCGTCGCGGTGGGGCGCCGCCCTGGCCGCCCGGCACCCGGCGGTGCTCGCCGCGGTGGCGCTGCACCCCAACGAGGCCCCGCGCCTGGACGACCTCGACGAGGCGCTGCGCGAGATCGAGGCCCTCGCCGCCGAGCCGCGCGTGCGCGGGCTGGGGGAGACGGGACTCGACACCTTCCGTACGGAGGAGGGTGGCCGTGCCGCGCAGGAGCACAGCTTCCGCGCCCACATCGCCATCGCGAAGCGCTACGCCAAGCCGCTGATCATCCACGACCGCGAGGCGCACGACGACGTCCTGCGCGTCCTGGACTCCGAGGGCGCGCCGGACGTCGTGGTCCTGCACTGCTTCTCCGGCGACGCGGCGTTCGCGGCCGAGTGCGTGCGCCGCGGCTACCTGCTCAGCTTCGCCGGCACGGTGACCTTCAAGAACGCGGGCCACCTGCGCGAGGCCGCGGCCCTGACGCCGCCGGAGCACCTGCTCGTCGAGACCGACGCCCCCTACCTGACGCCCATGCCGTTCCGCGGGCGCCCGAACGCGTCCTACCTGATCCCGATCACCATGCGGGCCCTGGCCGAGACCACCGGCCGCGACCTCGACGAACTGTGCGCGGCGGTCTCCGCCAACGGCGAGCGGATCTTCGGTCCCTGGTCCTGAGCAGGCCGGACGTGATGTACGACGCGTTGAAAAGGTATGCCCGCATACCTATTCTGGGAGCATGAGTGAGGACCGGGAGCCGTCCGCCGCGCGCGGCGTGGTCGAGGCGGCCTCGGTCCTGCACCGGGCGCTGCAGCGGCGCGCCGACGCCGACTTCGAGCACCCGCGTCCCCCCGAGATCCACCTGGCCGTCCTGCGGCTGCTGCGCGACCGGCCCGGGCTGACGGTCCGCGAGCTCGCCGCCGAGCTGCAGCTCAAACCGAACAACGCCAGCGCCGTGATCACCGCGATGGCGACCGCCGGCATGGTCCGCCGCGAGCCCGACGCCACCGACCGCCGGGTGATCCATCTGCACGTCACCGACCAGGCCCGCGCGCGCCACGACGCCGTCCAGGTCCTCTACGCCGGCTACACCGATGCCGCGCTCGCCACCCTCTCCCCGGCCGAGCGCGACGCGCTCGGTGCGGCGGTCCCCGCCCTGCTCGCCCTGGCCCGCGAGATCCGCGCCGCCGGTCGCTGATCCACCCCTTGTTCCTAGGAGTCACCCCTTGTCCGCAACAACTCGTGAGACCGCCGTGCCCGCGGCCGCCCCCGCCGGGCAGAAGCAGGGCCGCGGCGGCCCGTGGTGGTCGCTGATCGCCGTCGCGTTCGGCCTGTTCATGGTGGGTCTCGACGGCAGCGTCGTCTCGATCGCCAATCCCGAGATCGGCCGCGACCTCGGCGCCACCACCGCCCAGCTGCAGTGGGTGACCAACGCCTACCTGCTGGCCCTGGCCGCCGCCCTGATCCTCGGCGGCAAGCTGGGCGACCGCTTCGGCCGCCGCAGGTTCTATCTGATCGGCGTCGCTGGCTTCACGCTCGCCTCGGTCGCCATCGGCCTGGCCGGCTCGATCGAGGGCGTGATCGCGTTCCGCGCGGTCCAGGGCGCGTTCGGCGCGCTCATGATGCCCAACACGCTCGGCATCCTGCGGGCCGCGTTCCCGCCCCGGAAGTTCGGTATGGCGGTCGGCATCTGGGCCATGGTCTCCAACGTCTCCACCGCGCTCGGCCCGATCGTCGGCGGCCTGCTCATCGAGCACGTCAACTGGGAGTCGGTCTTCTACATCAACGCGCCCATCGGCGTCATCGCGCTGGTCGTCGGCCTGGTGGTGCTGCCGCAGAGCAGCACGTCGACCGGCAGGCACCGCTTCGACATCCCCGGCGTGCTGCTGCTCGCCGCCGGCCTGGTGCTCGTCGTCTTCGCCGTCGTCAAGGGCGAGACCTGGGGCTGGGGCTCCGCCGCCACGATCGGCACCCTGATCGCGGGCGTCCTGGTCGTGACCGCGTTCGGCTGCTACGAGACGCGTCTCGAGCACCCGCTGCTGCCGATGCGGCTGTTCCGCAACCGCACCCTGACGCTGGGCACGATGATCACCGCGCTCAACTTCTTCGTGCTGCTCGGCTCGATCTTCTACGTGATGCTCTACCTCCAGAACGTACGCGGCTACTCCCCGGTCATGGCGGGGGCGCTCACGCTGCCGCTGAGCCTGGCGTCCGTGGTGGCGTCGCCGCTCGGCGCGGCCCTGACCGGCCGGTTCGGCCCGCGCCTGACGATGCCGCTGGGCATGCTGCTGCAGGCCGGCGCGTCGTTCGGGCTGCTGGCCCTGGACGCGCACTCGTCCTACGCGGTCATGTGGCCGTCCTTCGCCGCCCTCGGCCTCGGCACCGGCATGGTGATGGCGGCCTCCTCCGCGGCGATCGTCGGCAACGCCCCCGTCCGCGACGCCGGCGTGGCAGGCGGGCTGCAGGCCACCGCCCTGCAGGTCGGCGGCGCGCTCGGCACCTCGGTGCTGGTGTCGCTGATCAGCAGCCGGGCCACCGGCACGCTCACCGCCTCGCTCACCGACGCGGGCGTGCCCGCACCGGTCGCCGGCGGGCTGCGGGAGGCCGGGGACGCGGTCGCCATGGGCGTCGCCCCGGTCTCGGCCGACATGACCCCGGACCTCGCCGCGGCCGTCACCGAGGGCGCGCATGCCGCCTTCGTCACCGGCCTGCACACGGCGGCCCTGGTCACCGGCGTCCTCTGCGTCATCGGCGCGCTCGTCGCGGTGCTGGGGGTCCGCCGCGGCGCCGACGACCCGGACCGGGTGCTCGAGCCGGCCGCGCACTGACCCCGTACGGCCGGACGCTCTTGACCGGCCTTTGATCCTCGTGCCCCCGGAGACGGCGCGTCTCCGGGGGCGTGGTCACTGCGGGACCACGTACGCCGCGCAATCGAGCCTTTCGCCCAGACCGCCCAGCAGCTTGGTGAACGCGGTCGGCGCGGCGCCGAGCGGGCCCCGGGAGACGAACCGGACCGCCCAGCGGTTGCCCTCGGCGATGTTGAACACGCGGTAGAGCACCAGCGAGCCGCGCTCCTCCGGCTCGACGCTGTAGACCCCGCGGTACCACCACTCGCCCTGCTGGGTGACGGTGCGCGCGGCCCGGTCGAGCGTCACCGTGATGACGCTGCCGTCCTTGGTCACGGTGAACTCGTCACCCGACCGGGGCTTCGCGGCGCCGGTGGCCGCGATCGGCGACCTGCCGCCCGGCCGCGCATCGAGCAGGACGGCGGCCACCTCGTCCGGTGGCGCCTCGACCACGCCTCGCAGCTCGAGCAGCTCCGTCATGCCCTCGTTCTACCCTGCCCGCGCCACAGCCGCTGCCCCGCGCCCGCACCGTCACACCCGTAGGCGGCGCCGTAGGCTGTGACGTCATGGCTGACGGACTCCTCGGCCCGGCGGAGATCCGGGAACTCGCGGCGCGGCTCTCCGTGGCCCCCACGAAGAAGCTCGGCCAGAACTTCCTGCACGACCCCAACACGATCCGGCGCATCGTCGCGGCCGCCGAGCTGCGCCCCGCCGACGTCGTGCTGGAGGTCGGCCCGGGCCTCGGCTCGCTCACCCTCGGCCTGCTCGACGCGGCCGCCCACGTGCACGCCGTCGAGATCGACCCGGTCCTCGCGGACGCCCTGCCGGAGACCGTCGCGGCCCGCAGCGACCCGTCCCGGCTCAGCGTCCACCACCAGGACGCCCTCAAGGTCACCGCCGGCCTGCTCACCCCGCCGCCGACCATGCTCGTCGCGAACCTGCCCTACAACGTCGCCGTCCCGGTCGTCCTGCACCTGCTCGCCACGCTGCCCACCCTGCGCGGCGGCCTGGTCATGGTGCAGAAGGAGGTCGCCGACCGGCTCGTCGCGGGCCCCGGCTCGAAGGTGTACGGGGTCCCGTCGGTCAAACTGGCCTGGTACGCGACCGCGCGCGCCGCGGGCCGCGTACCCCCCGCGGTCTTCTGGCCCGTCCCCAACGTCGACTCCGGCCTGGTCGCCTTCACCGCCCGCGACCCGATCCCCGGCGTCTCGCGCGCCACCGTCTTCACGATCGTCGACGCGGCCTTCGCCCAGCGGCGCAAGACCCTGCGCGCCGCCCTGGCCGGCTGGGCGGGCGGCGCGGCCCGCGCCGAGGAGATCCTGGTGGCCGCGGGCATCAGCCCCCAGGCCCGCGGCGAGTCCCTGACCGTGGCGGAGTTCGCGGCCGTCGCGGCAGCCGCCGCCGAGCTCGGCCACGGCGGTAAGCTCGGCGCGTCCGGCAGACAGCACGAGGAGGTGACCCCATGACGGCGGAGCCGACCACCCCTGCCCCGTGGGCGCCCGATCCCATCAAGCAGCGCGCGGGCGACTATCTCATCGAGGACGTCCTGTCGCTTCCAGAAGACGCCCCTCGCGTCGAACTACGTGACGGAGTCATGATCGTGACCCCTTCGCCGACGGTCGGTCATCAGAAGATCGGCACCCGGCTGTGCTTCTGGCTCGAGCGCACTGCCCCGACCGGGTTCGAAGCCGTCGCGGCGGTCGGTGTCGCGCTCGGTTTCCGCGACACCCTGGAGCCCGACGTCCTGGTGATCCGGCAGCCTGTCGACAACGATCGCCACTACGTTCTCCCCGAACAGGTCGCCGTCGTAGTCGAGATCGTGTCGAAGAGCACCAAGCGCCGGGACCGGCTCGAGAGGCCCGCGGAATATGCCGCCGCCGGCATTCAGCACTTCTGGCGAATCGAGCAGAACCCCCTGCACGTGTTCGCGTACGACCTGATCGACGGCAAGTATGAGCTGGCCGCCGACGCCGGCGTGGAGGACGAGCTGGTGCTGAGCGCGCCGTTCGAGATCCGGCTGCCGATCCGGGACATCGCTCCGTGACGGAGGCGTGGGGGCCGGACGACGACAAGCCGCGCCGGTTCGCCGGGCCCGTGCGGGTGCGGGTGCCGGCGAAGATCAACCTGCATCTCGGGGTAGGTCCGCTGCGGGCCGACGGGTTCCACGAGCTCAACACCGTCTACCACGCGATCAGCCTGTTCGACGAGCTCACCGCGCGGCGCGGGGACACCCTCGCGCTGACCATGGAGGGCGAGGGCGCCGGCGAGCTGGAGCTGGGCGAGGAGAACCTGATCATCCGCGCGGCGCGGGCGCTGGCCCGGCGCGCCCGGGTGCCCGCCCACGCGCGGCTGCACCTGCGCAAGAGCATCCCGCTGGCGGGCGGGCTCGCCGGCGGCAGCGCCGACGCGGCCGCCACCCTCATCGCGTGCGACCTGCTGTGGGGCACCGGCTACAGCCGCGACGAGCTCGCCGAGATCGGCGCCGAGCTGGGCTCCGACGTGCCGTTCCTGCTGCACGGCGGCACGGCGCTCGGCACCGGGCACGGCGAGGCGGTCAGCCCGATCCTGGCCCGGCCGATCACCTGGCACTGGGTGGTCGCGATCGCCGACGGCGGCCTGTCCACCCCCGCCGTCTACCGCGAGCTCGACAGGCTGCGCGACGAAGCGCTCGCGCCCCCGCCCCTGGACGGCTCCGACGGCCTGCTCACGGCGCTGCGGCAGCGCCGGCCCGAGGTCTTCGGGGATGCCCTCGGCAACGACCTCGAGGCCGCCGCCCTGTCGCTGCGCCCCGCCCTCGCGGACGTGCTCGACGCCGGGCGCGCGGCGGGCGCCGTGGCCGGCCTCGTCTCCGGTTCCGGGCCGACCTGCGTTTTCCTGGCCCGCGACGGGGCACACGCCGAGAAGCTCGCCGCCGAACTGGCCACCTCGGGGCTCTGCCGCACGGCTCTCGCCGCGCGCGGGCCGATGCCGGGTGCCCGCGCAGTCTGAACGACCCCCGTCCCTCGCTCATATCCGGGCTTGTCCCGCGTCAAGGTAGGCTTGCAGACATCGTGGCCAACATCGTCAATCTCGACCGGGTGAACAAGGGGTACGGCGCCGCCGGCCAACTGCTCACCGACGTCTCCCTCGGACTCGACGACGACGCGCGGGTCGGCATCGTCGGCCTCAACGGCGCCGGCAAGTCGACGCTGCTGCGGATGCTCGCCAAGTTCGAGGAGCCCGACTCCGGCCGGGTCACCCACCGCCGGGACGTGCGCGTCGCCGCGCTCCCGCAGACCTTCACCCTCGCCGCCGAGGCGACCGTGCGCGACGTCGTGCTGGGCACCGCCTGGCTCGCCGAGGGCATGGGCGCCGAGCACGAGTGGGCCGGCGACTCCGGCGTACGCGACATCCTCGACGGCCTCGGCATGGCCTACCTGGGTCTCGACACCCCCGTCGGGCCCATGTCCGGCGGCGAGCGCCGCCGCGTCGCCCTCGCCGCGCTGCTGATCCGCGAGTCCGACCTGCTCATCCTCGACGAGCCCACCAACCACCTGGACGTGGCGGGCGTCGACTGGCTCGCCCGGCACCTCCTCGGCCGCCGCGGCGCGCTCGTCGTCGTCACGCACGACCGCTGGTTCCTCGACGCGGTCTGCACCGCCACCTGGGAGGTCGTCGACCAGCAGGTCCACTTCTACGAGGGCGGCTACGCGGCCTGGACCCTGGCCCGCGCCGAGCGGCTCCGGGTCGCCGCCGCGGTCGAGGCCCGCCGGCAGAATCTGCTCCGCAAGGAGATCGCCTGGCTGCGCCGCGGCCCGCCGGCCCGGACCTCCAAGCCGCAGTTCCGCATCGACGCGGCCAACGCGCTCATCGCCGACGTCCCGCCCGTGCGCGACACGGTCAGCCTGCAGCGGCTCGCCACCACCCGGCTCGGCAAGCAGGTCTACGACCTCGAGAGCGTGCGCCTGCAGGCCGGCGACAAGACCATCCTCGGCGACCTGACCTGGCAGGTCGGCCCCGGCGACCGGATCGCGATCCTCGGTGCCAACGGCGCCGGCAAGACCACGCTGCTGCGCCTGCTCGCCGGGGTCACCACCCCCGACGGCGGCCGGCTCGTCACCGGCTCCACCGTCAAGGCGGCCTTCCTCTCCCAGGAGCTCAAGGAGCTGCCCGGGCACCTGCGGCTGCTCGAAGCCGTCGAAGAGGTGGCCAGGCGGGTCAAGCTCGGCGACCGTGAGCTCTCCGCCGGCCAGCTCGCCGAGGTGTTCGGCTTCACCGACAAGCGCATCTGGACACCGGTCAGCGACCTCTCCGGCGGGGAGCGGCGGCGCCTGCAGCTGCTGCGGCTGCTCGCCACCGAGCCCAACGTGCTGCTGCTCGACGAGCCCACCAACGACCTGGACACCGACACGCTCGCGTCGCTGGAGGACCTGCTCGACTCGTGGCCCGGCACGATGATCGTCGCCAGCCACGACCGCTACCTGGTCGAGCGGGTCACCGACACGGCGTACGGGATGCTCGGCGACGGCCGCCTCGTGCACCTGCCCGGGGGGATCGACGAATACCTGGCCCGCGCCGCGAACCGCGCCGTCCCGGCCCCGGCCACGGCGGGGAAAGCTCCGGCGCCGAGTGAAACCGTCCCGGCGATGTCGGCGGCGGAGCTGCGTACGGCCAAGAAGGATCTGTCCCGGCTGGAACGCCAGCTCGCCAAGCTCGACGACAAGGTCGTCAAGATCAACGAGGGCCTGGCGGCCAACGGCAGCGACTACGACCGGATCATGGAGCTGGACGCCCAGCTCAAGGCCGTCCAGGCCGAACGCGCCCAGGTCGAGGAGGCCTGGCTCGAACTCGCCGAACAGATCCCCGAGGCGTGACCGGCGCACCTTGATCCGGGGGTGCTCCTGCGGGCGAACCCGCGATGCGCGAGAATCTTGCTGACACAAACCGAGCTTGGAGACGGAACCATGGCGCACACTCCGGTCAATCACCCGCTGCGGCCGATCTACCGCGCCCTGGGCGCACTGTCCGGGGTCTACATGATCGTCTTCGGGCTGTACGGCCTGATCGTCACCGCCGGCGACGGGCTCTTCGGCCACCCCGACGACCTCGTCCTGGGCCAGCGCACCAACCTCATCTGGTCCATCGTGTCGCTGCTGATCGGCGCGATCGTGCTCGCCGCCGCCGTCATCGGCCGCAACTCCGACGTCGAGGTCGACAAGTACTTCGGCTGGGGCCTCGTCGCCATCGGCAGCTACTGCCTCGCGGCCGCCCGCACCGACGCGAACTTCTTCAACTTCAGCGTCACGACGGTCATCGTCACCTACGTGATCGGCCTGGTGCTCATCCTCGCCGGCCTCTACAGCAAGGTCGCCCCCGAGGAGCGCGCCGGCGCGCCGCGTCAGGTCCGCGAGGCCCGTTCCGCCTGATGGCCCACTACCCGCTCAACCACCACCTCCGCCAGGCCTACCGCGCCCTCGCCGGCGCGGCGGGGCTCTACCTCGCCCTCGCCGGCATCTTCGGCATCGCGGCGAGCTGGGGCAACGACTTCCTCGGGCGGGGTGGTGGTGAGTGGGTGCTCGGCGTCCGCACCAACCCCGGCGGCGCCGTGCTGACCACCCTGATCGGCGCCGCGATCCTCGCCGCAGCGGCCCTCGGCGGCAACCTGCACCACCGGGTCAACCTCGTGCTCAGCTGGGCCGTCATCGCCATCGCCACGATCATGCTGGCGCTGCTGCGGACCGACGCCAACATCCTCGACTTCTCGATGGTCACCGTCATCGTGTGGATCGTGCTCGGGCTCGTCGTCCTCACCGCCGCCCTCTACGGCAAGGTCGGCAGCGAAAAGAACCAGCGGACCGAGGCCAAGGCCGCCCTCGGCTGACTCAGCGGTCCCCGCGGGTGATCAGATCCGGCTTCTGCTCCAGGTGGGACAGGCCGTTCCACGCCAGGTTCACCAGCTGCGCGGCCACGGCCTCCTTCTTCGGCTTCCGCGTCTCCTGCCACCACTGGCCGACCAGCGCCACCATTCCCACCAGCGCCTGCGAATGCAGCTCCGCGAACTTCGGATCCAGCCCGCGCGACTTGAACTCCGCACCCAGGATGTGCTCCACCCGGTGCGCCACATCGTTCATGACGCTCGAGAAGTTGCCCGCCGCCTGCAGCACCGGCGACTCCCGCACCAGAACCCGGAACCCGTGCGGCTCCTCGTCGATGTAGCCCAGCAACGCCAGCGCCGCCTGCTCCAGCAGCTCCCGCGGATGCCCCGCCGTCAGCGCGGCCGAGATCCTGTCCAGCAGCGCGCGCACCTCCCGGTCCACCACGACGGCGTACAGGCCCTCCTTGCCGCCGAAGTGCTCGTAGACCACCGGCTTGGACACCTTCGCCCGGGCGGCGACCTCCTCCACCGACGTCGCGTCGTACCCGCGCTCGGCGAACAACTGCTTGCCGATCGTGATGAGCTGCTCGCGGCGCTGCGCGGCGGACATCCGTACGCGGACCGGGCCGCCCGAGGCCGGACGGAGGCGCGCCGGGCTCCCCGCGGCCGGGCGCAGGCGGCGCCGGCGGGGCTTGTCGGAGGGCTCGCTCTGGTCGTTCACCCGCCCATTTTGCCAGCCCGGCCCGCGGCGCGGGGACCACGCCGCCTTCGTCCACATGGGAGAAAATCCTGAGAACACTCGGCACATTTCTAGCTTGACCAACGACTACTGGTCGGGCGTAAAGTTGGGGCGAAGGCGAAGCCGTGGCGTCCGAATTTCGCCCACGCGCACTTCGTCAACAGTGACCCGGCTCTCATCCTGCTCTTTGTGCGCTTCCTCGAGTCGATGGGTGAGGACCGCGCGTCGCTCACCTATCGGGTGAGCATCCACGATTCCGCCGACGCGGAGGCGGCGGGACGATGGTGGGCGGAGGTGCTGGAGGTTCCCTTCGAGATCTTCCGGCGGCCCTCGCTGAAGACGCACAAGCCGTCCACGAACCGGCGGAACGTGGGAGATTCTTATCGGGGCTGCCTGCAGATCGAGGTCCCCACGTCGCGCCTGCTCTATTGGAGGATCGAAGGCATGATGCGGGGGATC
The DNA here is from genome assembly GCA_934667465.1 of uncultured Actinoplanes sp. GTDB lineage: Bacteria > Actinomycetota > Actinomycetes > Mycobacteriales > Micromonosporaceae > Actinoplanes. Next base: position 14,898 of record CAKUMG010000026.1, read on the forward strand.
GCGGCCTCACCGGCGGGTGGTGGAGACGCTAGTATGTGAGCCGCGTGCATGGCCCTGGTGTTATGTCCGCTTTGCCCTCCCGGGTCGTCTAATGGTAGGACCGCGGCTTTTGGTGCCGTTTATAGGGGTTCGAATCCTCTCCCGGGAGCACTTTGTCTGCGGCTGAGTCGGCGCCGCTTCCCGACACCGCACACTGCGACCTATGGAGTCACACGTGAGTCAGGTCCCCAGCCGTACCGTCGTCGTTCTCGCCGCCGGGGAGGGGAAGCGGATGAAGTCCGCGACCCCCAAGATGCTGCACCCGCTGCTCGGGCGCACGCTGCTCGGCCACGTGCTGCACGCCGCCGAGGCCGCGCGCGCCTCGCGGACCGTGGTCGTGGTGGGTTACAAGGCCGACCAGGTCAAGGCGCACCTCGCGGAGATCGCGCCCGGGGCCACGCCGGTGCTGCAGGCGGAGCAGAACGGCACCGGGCACGCGGTCCGGATCGCGCTGGACGCCATCCCCGAGGCCACCGGCACCGTGGTGGTGCTCAACGCCGACGTGCCGCTGCTGCGGCCGGAGACCGTGGAGGCGCTGGTCGCGGCGCACGAGTCGACGCGGTGCGGCGCCACGGTGCTGGCCGCGGAGGTGGCGGACCCGACGGGTCTGGGGCGGATCGTGCGGGACGCGGCCGGCAACCTCGAGCGGATCGTGGAGGAGCGGGACGCGTCGGCGGAGGTGCGGGCGATCCGTGAGGTGAATGCCGGGATCTACGTGTTCGACGCCGCGCTGCTGCGGGAGTCGCTGGGGAAGCTGACCACGGACAACGATCAGGGCGAGGAATATCTCACCGACGTCTTCGGGCTGCTGGCGACCGCGGGGCATGCGGTCGGGGTGCACGTGGCCGAGGATGCGCGCGAGACGCTGGGGTGCAACGACCGGGCGGAGCTGGCGCGGCTGCGCGGGCTGCTGCGGGACAGGATCAACACCGGCTGGCTGAAGGCCGGGGTTTCGATCATGGATCCGGCGACGACGTGGATCGACGTCACGGTGACGCTGGAGCCGGACGCGGTGGTGGATCAGAACTCGCAGCTGCAGGGCGCGACGACGGTCGGTGCGGGTGCCGTGGTGGGCCCGGACACGACGCTGGTGGACACTGTCGTCGCCGAGGGCGCGACGGTGCTGCGGACGCACGCGATCGGGGCGGAGGTCGGCCCGGATGCGACAGTGGGCCCGTTCTCGTTCCTGCGGCCGGGCACGCGGCTGGGGCGCAAGGCGAAGGTCGGCGGGTTCGTGGAGACGAAGAACGCCGAGCTGGGTGCGGGTGCGAAGGTGCCGCACCTGTCGTACGTGGGCGATGCGACGATCGGCCCGAAGTCGAACATCGGCGCTGGGACGATCTTCGCCAACTACGACGGGGTGAACAAGCACCACACCACGGTCGGCGAGGCCGCGTTCGTGGGCAGCGACTCGGTGCTGATCGCGCCGGTGGAGATCGGGCCGGGGGCGTATGTCGCCGCGGGCAGCGCGATCGGCAAGGACGTGCCGCCGGGGAGCCTGGGGGTCACGCGCGCGCAGCAGCGGGCGATCGAGGGCTGGGTGGCGCGCAAGCGTCCGGGCACGGTGTCGGCCGAGGCGGCTGAGCGCGCGGCGGGGGAGCCCGGCGCCGGCGAGTGAGTCACCGGGGCGCGCCGGGAGTCCCATGTCGGCCGGTGAGCCACTGCCGAGCGCGCAGGGCGCACCGGGTGCCGGGTGCCAGGTGGGGGCGGTGGTGACCGTGAGTGAATCGATCCGGCACCCCGGTAGTTGAGATTGTCGATATGATCCGGTCGGCGGGACGAGCGTCCGGCGGCCGGATCGGCAGTGAAGTCAACGGATCGAGGCTGCGCAAGCTGGGGTGAGCCATCCCACGCGGGGCATCCGGCACGTGGCGAGCGGCCGTCGTCGGGTCATACTTCAGGTGACACACCCCCTCGATTGCACGGGAGCGGACGAGCCCATGGGCAGCATCGTCGCGGAGAACCGTAAGAGTTTGATGCTTTTCTCGGGGCGGGGTTTCCCGGAGCTGGCC
>CAKUMG010000027.1 GCA_934667465.1 uncultured Actinoplanes sp.
CGGCCCAGCGAGTAACCGATCCCGGTGCCGAGCGCGCCCGCCACCAGCGCCGTCACCAGCGCGATCACCAGCGACACGACCAGGGCCCGGGTCAGCTCGTCGAGCGCGAACACGGCGCCGTACCAGCGCAGGGTGAAGCCCTCCCACGTCTGGTTGTACCGTCCCGGCGTGTCGTTGAACCCGAACAGGATCATGACCAGGACCGGAAGGGCCAGCCAGATCAACACCACCCAGGTGTACGCGCGCAGCGCCCATCCGCCGCCGGAGGAGCGACCCCGGCGACGCGGAAAAGAGCCCGTCATCGCGCCGCCACCGTCATCACGTCCTCGGTGCCCAGCGCCCGCGCGTACGCGAACACGCCGAGCAGCAGCACCGCCATCAGCGTGAACGACAGCGCCGACGCCGTGGGGTAATTCGAGCTGGCCAGGTATTGCGCCTGGATCACCTGCCCGATCATCGTGGTGGAGGAGCTGCCCAGCACCGCCGAGTTGACGTAGTCGGCGCTGGCCGGCACGAACGTCATCAGCACCCCGGCGAACACGCCGGGCAGCGCGAGCGGCAGGACCACCCGCCGGAACGCGGTCAGCGGCCCCGCGTACAGGTCGCGGGCCGCCTCGACGACCCGCGGGTCGATCCGTTCCAGCGCGACGTAGATCGGCAGCACCATGAACGGCAGGAAGTTGTAGACCAGCCCGCCGATCACCGCGACCGGCGTGCCGAGGACGTGGAACGACGCGGGTAGCAGCCCGGCGTCCTTGAGCGGGCCGAGCAGGATGCCCTCGTCGGTGAGCAGGTGCCGCCACGAGATGGTCCGCAGCACGAACGACACGAAGAACGGCAGCAGCAGCAGGAACAGCCACGTGGCCTTGCGCCGGCCGCCGTGGAAGGCGATCCAGTACGCGACCGGGAACGCCGCGACGATCAGCACCGCGGTGGCGACCGCCCCGTAGAGCAGCGACCGGCCGAGCTGCACCCGGTAGGTGCCGATCGCGTCGGTGTAGGTCTGCCAGTGCCCGGTGAAGACGAACCCGGAGACGATGTCGCCCTCCTGCAGCGACAGCGACAGCATCGTGGCCATCGGCACGACGAAGAACAGCAGCAGCCACAGCCCGCCGGGCAGGACCAGCAGGTACGGGGCGAGCCGGCGGCGCACCCGGGTCAGCCCAGCACGACAGGTTCGAAGATGCTCAGGAACTCCCGCTGCTCGGCGGGCGTCGCGAAGTCGACGTAGTAGTGCAGCCGCGCGTAGTCGGCCTCGCCCGGGAAGACCAGGGGGCTCGTGGCGACGGCGTCGAGGGTCGCCTTGTCCTCGCCGGTGGCCGCGGCGGCGTCCTTGGCGATCTGCGCCTGCGCGCCGGGCACCGGGCACACGTAGCTGATGTACTCGGCGAGGGTGGCGGCGACCGGCACCTGGTAGAAGAAGTCCATCAGCGTGAGCGCGTCGACGGGGTTCTTCGCGGTGACCGGGATGGTGAAGTTGTCGGTCCAGATCGAGCCGCCCTCCTCGGGGATCACGAACCGGTAGTCCGTGCCGTCGGAGAGGTTCTTCTGGAAGATGTCGCCGGACCAGCCCTGGGTGATCCAGACCTCACCCTTGCCGAGCGCGTCGACGTACGACTGGTCGTAGTAGCTGCGTACCACTCCCAGGCTCTTCTGCTCCTTGAGCTTCTCGGCTGCCGCGCGCCAGTCGTCGGGGGTGGAGTCGCCGGGCTTGACGCCGATTGCGAGCAGGCCGAAGTTGCCGAGCTCCTCGGGGTCGCTCAGCATGCCGACCTTGCCCTTGAACGCGGGGTCCCAGAGGTCGGCGAGCCGGGTGATGTCGCGGCCGGTCCTGGCCCGGTCGTAGGCGATGCCGGTGATGCCGGAGGTCCAGGGTACGGAGTAGACGTTGCCCGGGTCGAACGCGGACTGCTTGTAGGAGGCGGCGGCGTTGGCCGCGAAGTTGGGCAGTTTGCTGTGGTCGAGCGGGGCCAGGAAGCCGGAGTCGCGGAACTTCTTGAAGCTCTGCCCGCTCGTGATGATCATCGTGTCGTAGCCGATGTCCTGCCCGGCCTTGAGCTGCGGCTGCACCTTCGCGAACCACGGGCCCATCTCCTGGATGACCTCGTGGTAGTCGACCTCGACGCCGGTCGCGGCGGTGAACTTGGCGAGCTCGGGCCGCTCGGGGTCCATGTAGAGCGGCCAGTTCGCGAAGCGCAGCTTGCCGGTGCCGGTCTTGCCGTCCCAGAACTTCGCCACCGCGTCGGCGGCGGGTGCGCTGGCGGCCGGGTAGCCCTGCCCCTTGACGCCGCACGCGGCCAGGGCCGATCCCAGCGCGGCCAGCCCGGCCAGCCGCAGCGTGTCGCGCCGGCCGATGCGGCGCGAGGTCAGCCCGCGCAGCAGGGCGGGGTCGGGAAGCTGGCTCATCGGACTCCGATCGGGTACGAGTGCGGGGGACTCCAGGTGAGGAACACGCGGTCGCCGGGCCCGGCGAGGTCGTCGGCCGAGTGCGCGTTCTGGTCGAAGACCACGAGATCGGCGCCGGCGGCGGTGCGGACCGTGTAGTTGGTGGCGCTGCCGTGATAGACGACGTCGGTCACCACGGCGCTGAGCACGCTGCGCGCGGCGCCCGGGTCGGGTTCCCGCAGGGCGAGATCGATCTTTTCCGGCCGTACGGAGACCTCGAGCGCGCTGCCGGCCGAGATGCCCGCGGGCACCGGCACCAGGACCCGTTCGCCCGGCCCGTACGCCAGCACCGCCACGCCGCCGTCGACGCTCGCGACCGTGCCGTCGAGCAGGTTGGACGTGCCGATGAACCCGGCGACGAAGCGGGTGGCCGGCCGCTCGTAGATCTCGCGCGGCGTGCCGAGCTGGTCGACCGTGCCGGCCTGCATGACCGCGATGCGGTCGGACATCGTCAGCGCCTCGCCCTGATCGTGCGTGACATAGACGAACGTGATGCCGACGTCGCGCTGGATGCGCTTGAGCTCGGTCTGCATCTGCTGGCGCAGCTTGAGGTCGAGCGCGCCGAGCGGCTCGTCGAGCAGCAGCGCGCGGGGCCGGTTGACCAGCGCCCGGGCCAGCGCGACCCGCTGCTGCTGGCCGCCGGAGAGCTCGCGCGGCATCCGCTTCCCCAGCCCGGTCAGCGACACGATCTCGAGCATCTCGCCGACCCTGCGGCGCAGCTCGTCCCGGGCGATTCGCTTGCGCTGCAACCCGAAGGACACGTTCTCGTACGCGGTCAGGTGCGGGAAGAGCGCATACGACTGGAACACCATGTTGACGTCCCGCTTGTGCGGGGCCACCCCGGTGACGTCGCGCCCGTCGAGCCGGATCGTGCCGCCGCTGGGCTCCTCGAAGCCCGCGATCATGCGCATCGTGGTCGTCTTGCCGCAGCCGGACGGCCCGAGCAGGGAGAAGAACTCGCCCCGCGCCACGCTCAGGTCGAGCCGCCGCACGGCCCGCACCAGCTCGCCATGGGACTGGTAATCCTTGTGCACCGCGGCGAGCTCGATCGCGGCCGTGTCGTCCATCGCCACCTCATCAACCCGCTGCCGGCGCATCCTGCCAACGCCGATCGTGCGGACGGCGGACCGTCCCTCCTGATCGTCGTGGACGGACCTTGGCACATGCAAACCGGTCACGACAAGCGAACGGAGAGCAATTTTCCTGCCCGAAACGGATTCGGGTGACGGGCGGGACGGCGGCGACGCGATCCGTCGGCGGGGGAGCGGAACTCCCACGAAAAAGCGCCGGCCCGCGCATCGCGGGCCGGCGCTGTGAGATCGGGGTCTCAGGCCCCGGCGGGCAGCACACCGAGCGCCTTGCCGGCCTCGCGCGCGGACTCGACGGCACCGGCGTGCATCTGCGCGGCCAGGTCCTTGAAGTCGTCCAGGGCCGGGTTCTCCCCGACCAGGGTGAACTCGCGCTCGACCACGGTGAGGTCGGCGCCCCACACGTCGGCGAGGATGCGGCGCAGGAACGGGGTGGAGTGGTCCCAGCCCTCGCGCGGGGTGCCCGCGCCGTACGCGCCACCGCGGACGGTGGCGAGCACGACCTTCTTGCCCTTGAGGAACTCCTGGCCGTAGCCGCGGGCCTCGGTGAGCAGCAGGTCGATGTACGTCTTGAAGTGCTGCGAGACGCCGAAGTTGTAGAGCGGCACCGCGAACAGGATCGCGTCGGCGGCCTGCAGCTCGTCCATCAGCTCGGTGGCCAGCGCCACGGCCTGCTTCTGGCCGTCGGTGCGCTGGTCCTCGGGGGTCTGGCTGCCCGCGAGGGAGTCGGCCCAGGCGGTGGCCGGGATCGGGTCGACGCCGAGGTGACGGCGCTCGATCGTGTCGCCGGGGCGCGCGGCCAGCCACTCCTGCTCGACGATGTCGGCGATCTCGCGGCTCTTGGAGCCCTCGGTACGGATGCTGGCGTCCAGCCGGAACAGAGTCACGACGTTTCCTCTCGTGGTTCAACCTTGAAGTCGAAACTAGCACGTTCACTTCAAGATTGAACTCAAGGAGAGATCCGTCACGTCACCCGCTCGCCCCGGGTCGTAGGCTTCCTGGCATGCGGGAGGAACCACGGTGGCTCACCGAGAACGAGACGAAGGCGTGGCTGGCGCTGGCGGGACTGATCTTCAAGCTGCCCAACGCGCTCGACGCCCAGCTGCTGCGCGACACCAACCTCACGCTGTTCGACTACTTCGTGCTCAGCCGGCTGTCCATGGCGCCGGGCCGCATGCTCCGGCTCAGTGAGCTCGCGACCGAGGTCAACTCGTCGCTGTCGCGGCTGTCCAACGTCGTCAAGCGGCTCGAGCAGCGCGGGCTGATCCGCCGCGAGCCCGACCCGGGCAACGCGCGCTTCACCGTCGGCGCGCTCACCGAGGCCGGCTGGGAGCTCGTCGTGCGGGCGGCGCCCGGGCACGTCGAGGCGGTGCGCCACTACATCATCGACGGGCTCACCGATCAGCAGATCGAGGTGCTGCGCCAGGTCGCCTGTCACGTCGCCACGCAGATCGACGGCCACCGGGACGACGCCCCCGCCGGGAGCGCCGTCCCGTCCTGCTGACGCGTCGCCTGTGCACCGTCGCGCCGTGCCGATCCGCGTGCGGGTGCGCCGGCATGCCGGCTCACCCGGCGTGTGCGCCATCCGGGAACTGCGACACGGTGCGACCGGCGTGGCGGCACCCGAAGTGGCGGATGGTGCGCCGGGCTCAGACCATGACCACGCGCGGCGGGGCGAAGCCGTTGAACCGGGAGGCGTACACGCTGGTGTAGGCGCCCGCGGAACCGATCGACAGCTCGTCGCCCTCGCGCAGGTCCTCGGAGAGCAGCACGTCGCGGGCGAAGGTGTCCTGGCTGTCGCAGGTGGGCCCGGTCAGGTGGTAGCAGCGCCGCAGCCGGGTGCGCCGGGAGTCGTGGATCGGGTAGCGCAGCTCGCCGCCCGACTCGAGCACCTCCATCAGCCCGTTGAAGACGCCCAGGTCGGTGTGCGCCCACCAGCCGTTGGGCCGCTGCGCGACGCCGATCACCCGGCAGCGGAACGTCCCGGCCTCGGCGACCAGGCAGCGGCCGGGCTCGGCGACGACCTCCACCGCGTACGGCAGCTTCGCGAGCCCGGCCGCGGCGACGCGCCCGAAATCCTCCAGCGCGGGCACGGGCTCGTCGTAGCGGGCCGGGAACCCGCCGCCGAGGTCGACCATGTGCAGCCGGATGCCGGCCCGGGACAGCCGCTCCATGACGTACGCGACGTCCTCGAGCGGCCGCCGCAGCGCCTCGGGGGCCAGCGACTGCGATCCCATGTGGAACGTGATCCCGTACGGCGTCAGGCCCATCTCGCGGGCCTGGAGCAGCAGCACCTCCGCGCCCGCGGCGTCGACGCCGAACTTGCCCTCGCTCGGCACCACGCCGTCGTCGCCGGCGGTGTTGAGCCGGGCGTAGACGCAGCTGCCCGGTGCCTCCTGGGCGACGCGGCGCAGCTCCTCGGTGGAGTCCACACTGAACCGGTAGACCCCGGCCGCGGCGGCGCGGGCGGTCTGCTCGCGGGCCCGGACGGGATTGCTGAACAGCAGCTCGTACGGCTGCACGCCGGCCTCGACGAGCAGGTCGATCTCCTGCGCCGAGGCGACCTCGAACCCCGAGCCCGCGGCGTGCAGCGTGCCGAGGACGCCGGGATGCGTGTTGCATTTCGTGGCGTAGTGGGGGCGCACGCCGGGGAAGGCCGCCCGGAAGGTGTCCAGGGCGGCGGCGATGCGGGACGCCCGCATCTCGAGGACGGGTCCGGGGTGGACGGGTCGTGCCGGTGTGCGCGTCGCGACGATGGCGGAGAGGTGACGCAACGGAGGCCCCTTACTCTAAGTGGTCTCTTGAGTACTAAGAGTGCGCCGTCAGTATGCCGCTTGTCCGGCGGAAGGGCCATGACCTGCAAGCATGGAGATCGATATGGCACACCGGCATGCAAATTGCAGAACGGGGCGCCTCCACCGGAGGCGCCCCGTTCCGTGGTGTGCGGTCCTGAACTGGACCTTTGCACCATCTTAAATTGATCATGTGACTGTCGGGAAGTTGACGTTGCGTATCCACTTCCCGTCTGAGCGTGTAGATCGGTAGGCTCTCAGCGGTTGATATCGAACTCGCCGATCTTCGCCGAGTTCAGGAACTCGGCCCAGAGCGCCGGGTGGAAAAAGAGAGCGGGACCGGAAGGGTTCTTGCTGTCGCGGACGGCAACGGCTGTGTCGAGGATTGCGACCTCGACACAGTTGTTGCCGCCGTTTCCGTTGCTGCGACTGCTCTTCTTCCAAACGGCGGCGTGGAGATGGTGCGCTGGCATGCCCATGCACCTCCCTTCAATATGCAGTTGTCTCGAGCGCCCGAAGTGCTAACCGCGCATCAGGCTCTCGATCATCTTAAGGGTCAACCGGGGGTCCAGTGACCTTTCGCTCAGTCGCTCTAACTCCGCACGGTAGCGAGCGACCTCTGAATGTTGCTCTTCGTAGAGATCCCCCGCAAGCCCCTCCAGGTAAACTACATCCAAATGGGTAGTCTCCCGGAACTCCAAAAGTGCTGCTGAACCCCCGAGGAAGGGGTGTTCGCCGGCATCGAACGGGAGGATCTGCACCGTCACGTTCGGTAATTTAGCCATGTCGATGAGATGGCCGAGCTGCTCCTCCATCACGGCGGGTCCCCCGATCGAGCGTCGCACGATCGATTCGTCGATCACCGCGAAGAGCTCCAGGGGATTCGGCCCCGAGAGGCGTGCCTGCCGCTTGAGCCGCAGCGCCACCCGCCGCGCCATCTGCTCCGGCGGGTCCCACGAGCGGCCCGTGCGCATCAGCGCCTGCATGTAGGCCTCGGTCTGCAGCAGCCCCGGCACGACGATCGGCTCCCACACCCGCAGCGTGGACGCCTCGGCCTCCAGGCCCACGAAGTTGCCGGGCCGCATGATGTCGCGGTAGTCGGTCCACCACGTCTTCTGCTTCGAGGCGCGGGCGAGTTCCAGCAGTGCCTCACGGTACTGCTCGTCCTCGACACCGTAGAGAGTCAGCAGGTCACGCACGTCGCGCGGAGTGACCGCCACCCGCGCGGTCTCGATCCGGGTGACCTTCGCCGCGTGCCATTCGAAATGTCGCGACACGCTCTCCTGGGTCAGCCCGGCGCGCTCCCGGCAGCGTTTCAGCTCGGAGCCCAAACGACGCCTGCGCAGCGTGGGACCCTCGTCTGTGGACACCCGCACTCCCTCGTTCGTGAAATGTCTGCGCCGCGTACTTGTTTTCCGGCCTGTCTGCTGCGGACCCTGTCGGCGCGAGCACATGGTCGCACGTGAGTGAGATCCATCGTGGGCGGCGCGGCCGGATTTCCGAGTCTAGTACTCCTTGCATTGTCCTCGAAGGTAGGTACATGATGCTTCCGACAGCGAGTTATTGCCTTCAATACAGGTTGTTACCCCGGCCTGATTACCTGCCGAAGAATCGTTCGGCCCGGCTGAAGGCCCATCTGAAGGCCCATGTGTCTTAAGGAGTGGCGGCGTGCTGGCTGACCAGTTCTTCCTGATCGCACACGAGGACCGGACCGGCCGGTCACGTCTGCACCCCCGGGCCACCGGCCTGGGCCTCGCTGCCGCACTGCTCGGCGAGCTCGTGCTCGAGGGGCGGCTCCGCGTCTTCGACGGGGACCTGCACATCGCCAACCGGACACCGCCGCGCGACTCGCTCAGCCACTCGGTGCTCGAGCTGCTCATCGCGCAGCCGCAGCACCGCGAGGTGCGCACCTGGCTGGCCTACCTGTCGCAGGACGCCGCCGAGCGGGTGGGGGAGCGGCTGATGCGCTCCGGCGCGGTCGAGTCGGTGACCCGCCGGCGGATGCTGTCCACCCAGACCTTCTACATGCCCAACAACGAGGCCCAGCGCAACGCCGCGGCGTGGGCCCCGATGCGGCTGGCCAACATCATGGTGCGGGGCCTCGAGATGTCGGTCGGCGACCGGCTGCTCGCCGGCCTGGTGGTCGCCACCGGGCTGACCCGCTACGTCCTCTGGGACTTCGAGGTGCACCGCCAGGCCCTCACCCAGCTGCCGACCGCCATCGGCTCGCTGCCGGAGGACCTGCGCCAGCTCATCGAGCACACGGAGGCGTCCGTCGGCTCGGTGCTCGCCGTCGGAAGGCGGTGAGTCCTCATCGGGCGTCACAACCGCCGGCGCGACAACCTCGATCAATGGGCTGGGAGGCTCTTGATGGCACGTGACAAGTCCGAACCGGACATTGTGTCCTCGGCACTGGCACGCAACCGGCTCGGCGTCCCGTCCGTCGTCTTCTTCGGCGTCGCCGGCGCCGCCCCCCTGACCGTGATCATCGGATCCATCACGACCATCTACGCGGTCGTCGGCAACACCGCCGTGCCGCTGATCTACTTCGTGGTCGCCGGGATCCTGTCGATCTTCACGGTCGGCTTCGTGGCCATGAGCCGGCACATCGTCAACTCGGGCGCGTTCTACTCCTACATCAGCCACGGCCTCGGCCGGATCCCCGGCGTCGGCGCCGCGTTCGTCGCGCTGCCCGCCTACGCGCTGATGCAGATCGGCCTGTTCGGCCTGTTCGGCGTGGTCGCCTCCGGCATCCTCGAGGAGATGGGCTTCACGGCCGGCTGGTTCACCTGCGCCGTCGTGGCGTGGGTGCTGATCGCCGTGCTCGGCCTGCTCTGGGTCGACCTCAGCGGCAAGGTCCTCGCGGTCCTGCTCGTCGCCGAGATCGCCATCGTGCTCCTCTACGACCTGGTGATGGTGGCGAACCCCGCCGGTGGGTCGGTGTCCTTCTCGACGCTCAACCCGGTGCAGGTGTTCACCCCCGAGGTGGCCGCGATGATGGTGCTCGCCATCGCCGGCTTCGTCGGCTTCGAGGCCACCGTGGTGCTCTCCGAGGAGACCAAGGACCCGAAGAAGACCATCGCCCGGGCCACCCACCTCGCGGTCATCCTGGCCGGCCTGCTCTGCGGCCTGTCCGCCTGGGCGATGTCGGTGGGCGCCGGCCCGCGCACCATCGTGGCGCGTGCCGAGGCCGACGAGACCGACCTGGTCTTCAACCTGGTCAGCCCGCACGTCCCGGCCGTGCTCGTCAACGTCGGCTACGTGCTGTTCATGACGAGCATCTTCGCCGCGCTGCTCGCCTTCCACGCTGCCGTGTCGCGCTACCAGTTCGCGCTCGGCCGCGAGGGTGTGCTGCCGCGCGCCTGGGGCTACACCCATCCGCGCACCGGCGCCCCGATCGTCGGCTCGGTGACCCAGAGCATCCTGGCCATCATCGTGCTCGTCATCTACCGGATCACCGGCGCGGACCCGCTGGTCTACCTGTTCGCGTGGCTGACCACGGTCGGCGGCCTCGGCGTGCTCATCCTGATGTGGAGCGCCTCCGCGGCGGTCGTCATGTACTTCCACCGCAACCGGGACCACCCGGAGACCCTGTGGCGCAGCCGGATCGCGCCGATCATCGCGTTCGTGCTGCTCAGCATCATCCTGGCCGCGACCGTCATCGGCCTCGGCGACCTGCTGCAGGTCGAGGCCGGCTCGATCTTCCACTGGCTCTTCCCGACCGGCTACCTGATCTTCGCGCTGGCCGGCTTCGCGTGGGCGGTCATCATGCGCTCGGCGCGCCCGGACGTCTACGCGGCCATCGGCCGCGGCGCGGACGGCGGGTTCGCCGCCGACCTGCCGCGCCCCCAGTCCCGGGGGTTGGATCATCCCGAACCCATGAGCATCCGCGCGATGATGGAGAGCGCCCGGGCGAACGCCGCCATCAACGGGCACAACCCGTGGCAGCCCGAGCACGCGCCGCCCGCGCCCGCCGGCCCGCCTGCCCAGGGCGGCGGCTACGGCTACCCCGCGCCCGGCGACTACCCGCCGGCGCCGGGCGGTGGGTGGTCCGGACCGCCTCCGGGCTACCCGCCGGAGGAATATCCGCCCGCCGGCCCGCCCCGGGGCGGCTACCCGCCCGCCGGTCCGCGGGACGACTATCCGACCCAGGGCTATCCGCAGGGGCCCGGACGGTCCCCGGAGCGCGGCGGCTATCAGCAGGGGCAGCCGCCCGGCGGTTACCGGGACGACCCGCCCGGCGGCTACCGGGACGACCGCGGGCACTCCCCGTGGGATCCCCGGGACACGCGCGACGAGAGCTGACCGGCCGCGGCCGGCTGCACCGGGCTCGGGCCGGGCCCGCCGAGAACTGAACAGGGACCACGCCGTACCGACCGCCGGTTCCGACCGGAAAGGAGGTACGCGCCCGGCGGATCCGCCAGCCCCCCAAAGCTCGGATCCGGCCGCAGCGGCGAGCGGTACCGGCGTGCCCGACCGTGCGGGGTGGCCTGGGCTGACCGCGACAGCAGCCCAGGCCACCCGGCCACGGTCTCCCGGTTTCCGGCCGCCTCACGGCGGTTCGCGGCCCTCCGCCCCGCGGCGCCCTTCCGGCGCTCCGCGGGGCGGAGGGGTGTCCGGCGGGCGGCCGTCGGGCCGCTTGCCCGAGGTGGTCCCGGGCGAGCGGAGCAGGGACCGCCGGCCGGACGGGTGTCCGGGCGGCGGTGGTCAGGCCGCCTGGGGGAACTGGTAGATCCAGAACTGCTGCGCGTCCATCATCTCGGCGTCGCAGTTGCCGGAGAGCCGGTGCAGCATCAGCCGGATGACCCGGCCCATCTTGCGCTGCTCGTCGTTGTAGCCGCAGAAGTCGAGGCCGATGATGCCGTTCTGCGCCGCGGCGAACAGGTACATCGCCTCGACGAGGTCCCCGAACGAGCTGTTGGCGCGCGCGGTCGGCAGGACGGCGACGAAGCCGCAGTACCAGATCTTGTGCTGGGCGTAGAGCTCGGGCCAGCGGCGCTCGAAGTACGCCGGCGAGATCAGGGGCACCGCGTCGAGGTCGTTGGTGTACGTCGACAGGCCGACGAGGTTGCCCTCGTCGTCGAGGCTCAAGTACTTCTGGATCCGGCCGTCGCGCATGACCTCGTCGAACTCGTTGCGGTACATGAGATGGCGCTGGACAGCCAGCGCGTTCACCCCGCGGAAAGTCTCCTCGTACATCTTCCACGAGGTTTCGATGAGCTCGTCGTCGTTGATCTGCTCGACAACCTTGATAACCATGCGATGCTCCCCGAGTGTGCTGTGCCCCGGCCGGCGGACCGCGGCTTCTTTGGCACTGAAGCCAATCGATGGGCTTGCTCTCAGAGTACGGAGAGTGATTCGAGGATTACAAGCAGTGATTTGTGCCAAGGTCATCGTGCCCGGGAATGATTGGCGGGGCGATCTTCGAGTGGATGAATGGCCTGTTCACGCCGTCGCTGGCCCGGCCACCGCACGAGGGCTCGCCGGACCCGCCGGGAGGTCGCCGTGCACCGAAATCCGTTCATGCCCCCGAGTCCAGGACTCGTGACCGATACTGATCAGTGATGTCGATCTTCCTTCGCGGCCTACGGCGCCGGTGAGGTCATTTTTGATCTTCTCGGGACCGGTTTTCGGCACCCGGCACCACCGTCCGGCCCCGCCGTTCCGGCTGTCGCCCGCGCCCGGCCAGGCCGCCGCCGCGATCCGGTGGAAGGACGCCGCGGATCGATGACGGGCGATAGGGTGGGCTCTCTATCTCTCGTGGAAGCGGGCGGCTCATGCGGCGGGTGGCTATCGGCGCGTTACTCCTCTGTCTCACGGCGGGCGGCCTCGCGTCGCCGGTTTCGGCGGCACCGGCCCCGGGACCCCTGGCGTCCGGGACCCAGCCAATCTACGACTACGCCGCCGCGATCCGGGAGGAGGTGTGGGTCGAGGCGCCGGTCGACAGCGACGGCGCCGGGAAACGCGACCGGGTGGCCGTGCGCATCATCCGGCCCGCCGAGACCGCCGCGGGGCTCGACGTTCCCGTGATCTTCCAGCCGAGCCCGTACTACGCGGGGCTCAACGACGTGCCGAACCACGACGACATCGACCGGGGCGGCGACGCGACCCGGCGCGCGGCTGCGTCCCGTACGGCCGAAAGCATCGTCTTCGCCGGGTATCTCGACAACTACTTCGTGCCGCGCGGCTATGCGGTGGTCTTCGCCGACAGCCTCGGCAGCGGCGGTTCCACCGGCTGCCCGACCTCCGGCGGCCGCAACGAGACGCTCGGCATGAAGGCGGTCGTCGACTGGCTCAACGGCCGCGCCCCCGGCACCGACGCGGCGGGCGCTCCGGCCCGCGCCGACTGGTCCACCGGGCGTACGGGCATGATCGGCGTCTCCTACAACGGCACGCTGCCCAACGCGGTCGCCGCCACCGGCGTGCGCGGCCTGGAGACGATCGTCCCGATCGCCGCGATCTCCAGCTGGTACGACTATTACCGCGCGAACGGCGGCGTGGTCGCGCCCGGCGGCTTCCAGGGCGAGGACCTCGACGTGCTGGCCCGGGCGGTGCTCACCCGGGAGAACCCGGAGGTCTGCGCGGACCTGATGGACGCGATCGAGCGCGACCAGGACCGGGAGACCGGTGACTACAGCCGGTTCTGGGCCGAGCGCGACTATCTGCGCGACGCGGACAAGGTGCGCGCCAGCGTGCTGCTCGTGCACGGGCTGCACGACAACAACGTCCGCACCGGCCAGGCCGGGCAGTGGTGGGACGCGCTCGCGCGCAACGGCGTGCCGCGCAAGATCTGGCTGCACCAGGCGGCGCACACCGACCCGTTCAACGTCCGCCGCGCCGAGTGGCTCGACACCCTGCACCGCTGGTTCGACCAGTGGCTCTACAAGATCGACACGGGCATCATGCGCGAGCCGCAGGCCGACGTCGAGGTGGCGCCGACCGTGTGGCGCACCTCCCGCACCTGGCCGGTTCCCGGCAGCCGGCCCGTGCCGTTCAGCCTCGGCAGCGGCGGGACGCTGCGCCCCGGCCTCGCCCTGCCCGGCGCGCGGGAGACGTTCGCCGACAACCCGGCGCGTACGGCCGCCGACCTGGCCGCCACCTGGGCGCCGGACCCGAACCGGCTCGCCTACGTCACCGAGCCCCTGACCCGCGAGACCCGCCTGTCCGGCACCCCGGAGATCACGGTGCGCGCCGACCTGGACGGCTCCTCGCCGTACCTGTCCGCGCTGCTGGTCGACTACGGCGAAGCCGCCCGGTACGCGGGGCTGCGGACCCTGCCGACGCAGGACTGCATCGCGCCCGGCATCGAGGGCGACCCGGGCTGCTTCGCGCAGCGCGAGTACGTCACGGCCACCACCCCGTACGAGATCGTCGCCCGGGGCTGGACTGACGTGCGCAACCGTCTCTCCCCGGCGGTCACGACCCCGGTCCGCGACGGCAAGGCCTACACGTTCCGGTGGGACCTGCAGACCCAGGACCACGTCTTCCCGGCCGGCCACCGGATCGGGGTGGTCCTGCTCTCCACCGAGCGCGACCACACCCTGCGCTATCCGGCCGGTACCGAGGTGGGCCTGCGCACCGGCATCTCGAGCATCACCCTGCCGATCGTGCGCTGACCCGCGCGTGTGCTGAGCCGCGCGTATGCTGCTCCGTCGATGAACGATCGACGTGACCCCGTCGAGCGGGTGGACGAGAGCCCGGGCCGGCTGACCCTGGTCGCCGGCGCGGGCTTCGCCGCCTGCCTCGCCGCGTTCCTGGCCTGGGCTGGATCGTAGTGGAACACGGCCTGCGGGTCCGGGACGGCTCGGGCGAGCTCGCCTGCGCCGTCACGACCTGCGCCCCGGGGGCGCTGGCGCTGGCCGGGCTGGCGGCCGCGCTGTTCCCGGCCGGGTGGTGCGCCCTCTTCGCTGCCTGCTTCCGGTGGCTCGGGCGCGTGCCGCGGAGGCTGGGGGCGGGGTTCACCGCCCTGCTCCTGCTCTGCGGGCTGTTCTACCTGCCGGACGGCGCAGCGGTCGCGACCACGGGCCCCGGCGAGCAGTTCGGGCACGGCATGGCGCTGGGCTTCTTCGCCCTCTTCGCCGACCTCGTCGTGCTGACGCCGGTGCTGATCCTGGTGTGGCGCAAGCGGGGCAGACCGTCCCGCTCGTGGCCCTGGGCCCTCCTCTTCGCCGCCCCCGTCGCCCTCGTCACGCTCGCCGCCGCGACGAACCCGTAGCGCCCCGCGACTCGCCGCAGCTCGCCGCCCCGCGTCGGTCCGACCGGCGCCTCGCGCACCGCCCTGCCAGGGGCCCACGACCGCCGCCATCGATGTGTCGCGCGGGCCGGGGCCGGCGGCGCTGCCAGGGTCGTCAGATGAGCGTGTCCCCGCACACCCGCCAGGTGCCCTCCGCCTCCTCGAGGTACAGGTCGACCTGGCGGCTTGCGCCCGGCCCGTCGAGCCGGGCCCCGACGGCCGCCTTGCTGCCGGGTTCGTTGCGGAAACGGCTGCCCGTCACGGCGTGCCCGAGCGGCCGGGGCCCGGCGTCCATCAGCGCGGTGAACTCCGCCGGGCTCACCTCCTGCCGGACGTCGGCGCAGAGCAGCCGGTAGGCGCCCGCGTCATCCCCGGCCACCACCCGCTCGAGGTAGTGCCCGGCGGCCGCCTCCGGCTCGTCGAGGTCCGGCCCGAGGAACCACCAGCCGAAGAACCCGAGCGCCGGCAGCACACACAGCACGCCCACAGCGGCAACGCCCGCCACGGCGACGGCCACCACCCACCCCCGCCCGTGCCGCGGCGGGGGAGGCGCAGCCGGCCCGAGGCCCGGGAAGGGGAACGTCACCCGTCGATCCTGACACCCCGCCGCCACCCCACGTCTGCCGTCAGGCGGCGTGGACCTCCTCGCGGGCCGCGGCGCGCGAGCGGCCGCAGTTGGTGCACGTCACGTAGGAGCGGGCCGGGCGCACAGGGAACAGCGGCACGAAGAACAGGCTGAACTTCGTGGTCCGCCGCACCACCGTCTGCGCCGCATAGGCCCCGCACACCTCGCAGTGCCGCGGGGTGGAGCCGATGATGCTGTCCTTGCTGCGCAAACCGAAGATGAAGAACACACCCCCACGATAGGACCGCCCGTCACCTCCCGCATGTCGGCGCCGGTCAGGCGGGGGTGAGGGGCTCCGTCGAGCGGGCCGCCAGGGCCTCGTGGATCGCCTTCGCCGCGCCCCGCACCACGTCGCCGTAGGCGTCCGCGTTCAGGGCGTCGAGAGCCGCCTCTCCGGCGGCGAGGTGCTCGGCGGCCACCTCGAACGCGCCCCGGCGGCGGTGGTCGTCGGCGAGGCTGAGGTGCAGCGACGGCAGGAACGCCCGGACCTGGAACGACTTGTCGTAGCGCTGCAGCCGCTCGTCGGTGAGCTCGGCGACCGCGGCCAGGGCACGCTCGTCCCACGCGAGCTCCTCCTCGGGAGCGTCCTGGAGGTCGGCGAGGAAGTGGGCGATCGTGCACCGGTGCAGGGGGTCGGCGGTCTCCTCCCACAGGGCGGTGAGCGCGGTGCGGGCGCCCTGCGGGTCGCCCTCGCGGCCACGGGTGACGGCGGCGGTGATGTCGTTCATGGTGGGGTCCGGCTCGGTCATGACGGCGATTCTGGGGTCTCGACCAGGTCGAGGGTCAAGAGCCCCCGGACGGGTGACACGGTTAGCCCAGCTCAGGGCGGGTACGACCAGATGATGACGGACATCCGGACTCGGCATGACGAGCAGCAGATCGGGACGCTGGTCAGCCAGATGAGCGAGCAGGTCTCCACTCTCGTCCGGGATGAGCTGGCGCTCGCCCGCGCGGAGATGGTGGAGAAGGGTAAGAAGGCCGGCACCGGTGCGGGGCTGCTGGGTGGGGCGACCGTGCTGGCGCTGTACGGCGTCTCGGCGCTGCTGCTGACGATCGGCGCGGCCCTGGCGCTGGTGTGGCCGGTGTGGCTGGCGGCACTCACCGTGACGGTGCTGGTGCTGATCGGCGCCGGGATCGCGGCGCTGCTGGGCAAGAAGCAGGTCGAGCAGGCCACGCCGCCGGCGCCCACCGAGGCGGTGGACAGCACGAAGCGTGACATCGACACCTTGAAGCGCGCCGCGCACCACTGAGGCACCGATTCTGCCCGGACGGGCCGGCCGGAATCGATTCCGGCCGGCCCGTCCGGGCGTACGGGATCGATCTTCGGCAATGACCGTCGATCGTGACCAGCGTCGATGGAATCTTGGTGCGCCGGAGTGGACACTCCGGCGTGGACACGCGCATATCGGTTCGGTGACGTAACGGGCGCGAAACCCGTCGCTGTCCCTTAGGTTTGTGGCCTTGAGA